>JAAXWX010000016.1 GCA_013334755.1 Chlorobiaceae bacterium
AACAGGAAGGACTGAAGCCTATAATGCTTTTCAATTTTTTCTTGAGCGGGAAACGAGACTCGAACTCGCGACCCCAACCTTGGCAAGGTTGTGCTCTACCAACTGAGCTATTCCCGCTTAATGAGTGTCAAATATAAAGATATTTTTTTTCTGTGCAACTTCTGGGCTTATTTTTTTTGAAGCTTTTTCATTTCATGGATCATAAAGATAGTTCACTTATGATGGTCTCCATATCCTTGTCGCCTCGTCCCGAGAGATTGACGACAAGGATCGCATCCTTCGGCATGAGGGGAGCTCTGGTTATGGCGTAGTGCATGGCATGGGCGGATTCAAGCGCACAGATTATGCCTTCTGTTTTTGCAAGTGTTTCAAGAGCTGCGAGTGCTTCGCGGTCGGTTGCCGATGTGTAGGTCACCAGTCCGAGTTCCTGGAAATAACAGTGTTCCGGTCCAACACCTGGATAGTCAAGGCCTGCGGAGATGGAGTGTGCTTCCTGAACCTGCCCGTCCTCATTCTGGAGAAGCTTTGTCAGGGCGCCGTGAAGTACTCCGGGTTTCCCCAGTGTCAGGGAGGCAGCATGCCGCCTGTTTAGACCTTCTCCAGCAGCTTCCACACCAACCAGTTCGATTTCTGCGGCATCCCTTAAAAATTCATAAAACATGCCGACAGCATTGCTGCCGCCACCAACACATGCCGTGATGACATCGGGAAGTTTTCCTGCCTGGGCAATAATCTGTGAACGGGTTTCTTTTCCGATAATTGCCTGAAAATCACGGACAATCATGGGGTATGGATGCATGCCGACAACTGAACCGATAATGTAAAAGGTCTCTTCAGGATTATTCATCCAGTCACGGATTGCTTCACTTGTTGCATCTTTCAGGGTTTTTGAACCGCTGCCAACCGCCCGAACCTCTGCTCCGAGGAGCTTCATTCTGGCGACATTCGGTGCCTGCCGCCTTATGTCCTCCTCACCCATATAGACGATGCATTCAAGATCGAAAAGAGCGCAGACCGTTGCTGTGGCTACTCCGTGTTGTCCTGCACCGGTTTCCGCAATCACTCTTTTCTTCCCCATGCGTTGGGCGAGCAGTACCTGACCGAGCGCATTGTTGATCTTATGTGCACCTGTATGACAGAGATCCTCCCGTTTGAGATAGATCTGCGCTCCCTGCAAAGTCCTGCTGAGGCGTTCTGCATGATAGAGCGGTGTCGGGCGCCCTACATAATCACGCAGGAGATGGTCAAGAGTTGCATGAAATGTCGGGTCTTTTTTTGCCTTTAGGTACTCCGATTCAAGATCGGCAGCATTTTTGACGAGCGTTTCAGGGATAAACTTGCCGCCGAAACAGCCGAAATGCCCTGCTGGATCGGGAGCGGAATAATCAATCGGCACCATGGAATGACAAAAAGTTAAAAAATTGTTAACGGCATGATTACTGTATGCGCAGCAAAGACCCTTCAGAGAAAATACCGGCCTTACAACCAATAAAATAATATATTTAAACTTTTATTAGTGAATATCACAATACTGTAGCGGAGTACTACTGCGTTGACGTTTATCAAGCAAAAAGCCATATTTCTGACTTTTTTTTGTCTCCTTATGTGGCTCGCAGCACCTCTTTTTTTCCCTGAGGCTCTGCATGCTGCCGAAAATCTTGAACGGCAGAACCAGAAGGCTTCAGGGGAAATAATGGTCGGGGCTGATTCGCTTTCCGGAACGGGGGGGCTTAAGAACATCATTCTCTTTACTGCTAAGGATTCTGTTGTCTACAATCTCGACAAGCGGAGCATGGAACTGTGGGGGAAAGCCAATGTCGAGCATGTTGATACCATTGTCAAAGCTCCGAAAATCGTTATTGATCTTGATACCTCATTGCTTCATGCTTATGGCAATGGTGACTCCTCTGTTTCTCCTTTTGAGCCAGCTCTCTTTACGGACCAACAGGGAAGTATCAATGCCGAAACAATGACCTACAATTTTAAAACCGGCAGGGGAGAGACTTCCGGTGTTATTTCTTCTTCAAACGGGATAAATTTTACTGGAGAGCATGTATCAAGACTTGAAAATGGCGATTTGATCATCAAGGATGGTACGTTTACAACATGTAATGAAGAAGATCCCCATTTTTGGTTTTCCTCTTCCCGAATGACTATCAATTCGGGTGCCGGGGTGATCGCAAGTCCTTTGATCATGTATATCAGACCGGAGATTTTTTCACTGCGTCTCCCCGCCCTGCCGATTTTAGCGCTGCCCTATATGGTATTCCCGGTCAAGACTGGCCGGTCATCAGGTTTTCTCATTCCACATCTCAGCAGTCATGACGAGAGTCGTTTTTTGTCGAATTTTGGCTATTTCTGGGCAATCAATGATTACTCCGACTTCAGGGTGGAAGGAGACATAGCTCTTAACGGAAGTTGGCGACTCGGGGAGCGGTTTCGCTATACAAAACGTAATGCATTTTCAGGTGAGATTGCAGGAGAGTACAAGCAGTATCCGTTATTTACTGACTGGAATGCGAAAATTGTCCACAACCAGGTTTTTGATCCCTCGACTCGCATTGATGCCAACCTTCAGTTTCAGGGAGCTCCGCAGGGCTACAATCTGAATTCCGTTAATTCTGAAACCATAGTGACCCAGCAATCCAATGCCCGGGCATCATTGGCAAAAACGTTTAATGATGAGAACAGCATTGCTGCCCTTTTTTACGATCGTTCTGAAGAGTTGAGTACCCTTGATCTCTCACAGAGCGTTGGTGCATCATTCTATCAGAATCGTATGTATCCCTTTCGTTCTGCTTTTCCTGTCGATGATTGGAGGTCGAATGTATCCATGACTACAGGAGCAAATTTTGTTTCTCAGTTTTCCTCACAGAATGCCGAAACCTCTACCGGCTATTCAGCAACCATTAATGGCGAGTTAGGGTACTACCATCAGTTTACACCAGGATCCAAAGCTCTTTTTACACAGGGCTTCAGCCTGCAGGAGAGAGAGCCTGATAGTGGACTTCTTGATGATACATACAGGGGAACGAGCATTATGTTGCCGTTGCGCATGCAATCAACCCTGTTTCGTTATCTCAATTTCAATCCAAGCATGACCTTTGTCCATTCACTGCATCCGGATGGCGGGTATGATAATTTTTCAACAACCATTTTGGCTGTTGACGCAAGTACAAGGTTATATGGTGTTGTTGAAACAGGTTTCCTTGACAATGTTCTTGGACTCAAGGCTTTGCGTCATACGTTTATTCCAACGATTACCTATGCATGGAATCCCTCTTTTTCTGGCAGCGGGTATGATTCCTATCACCATTTGTATGACTGGCCATACCAGAGATCTATCAATGGAGCTGTTCCTGAAGGGCAGAGCACGATCGGTTTAACACTGAAAAATCTTTTTCATGGGAAATTCAGGGGGTTTTCCTCTCCACTGGAAGATGACGTTACCTCAGGCGATCACTCGAAGCAACTTTTCTCCTTGACTGTTTCGACTGGTTACAATCTTGCCGCAGAAGCTCTTCATTTCATGCCCTTGACTTTAATGGCATCAAGCAATGTTTTTTCGGAGAATGTGCTTTTCAATGCGGGTTCCATGTATGATTTTTACAGTTTTGATCCGTTGACCGGGGCCAGGGTTAACCGTTTTAACAGTGAGGACCGGAACGGATTGCTTCGTTTTGTCAAGGGATTTCTTGATATGAGTCTGAGTGTTCGGGGCGGCAAGAAAAGCGCCTCAACGGAGTCATCATCCAGATCTCCACTTTTGATGAATACCCTTCAGACATTTTTTAATATGGGTGACTTCAGAAGTATTGATTACAACCTGCCCTGGGAGCTCAGGTTTTCCCTTTTCTTGCAGGAAGACAGGAGTAATCCTCTTGATTCAGAGAAAATCTCGCTGATTAATGCCGCAGCAAAAGCGTCACTGTCAAAAAACTGGCAGATTGCCATGAATACCGGATATGACCTTCAAAACGGGGAACTGGTTTTACCCAGACTCCAGATATACCGCAATCTTCATTGTTGGCAGATGAGCGTTCAGTGGGTTCCTTTTGGCCAGTTTCAGAGTTATGCTTTTGAAATTGGTCTGAAGGCTCCAGAGTAAATGGATGTCTGAATCAGACAGGCAGCTCAATCAAATCGAGAATGCGTGCCAACCGCTTGTTAAACGCTTCATGGGCATCGTGGTGAATACAATGCGATGCTTTCGGGATGATGAATGCTCCAGCTTGTGGAAGAAGCTGTTGAAATTCAGGTATGATTTTATGAGGCGGGAGCGCGATGTCTTCTGCTCCCCAGACAAGAAAGGCCGCTCCTTTGTAGTTACATGGTTTTGTCAGATGATCGAGTCTGAAATCGAGCGGTCGTTTGGATGGGGAGAGGTATGAGAATTGAGCGCCTTTGTCCTGAAGTGGCAGTGTGAACTGGTTTATCAGCTTGTCATCAACCTTGCTTTGGTTATAGTATGTCGGCATAAGGCTCTGGCCAACGGCAACAGGATTTGCAAAAGCGGCCAGAAGCATTTCTCCGATGAGAGGTGAAGCTACAAGTCCAAAAAAAATACTGTTCATGCCATTCATTGTGTCTGCAAAAAGGCCGGAAGGGTTGACGAGAATCAGAGCCTTTACTTTTTCGGGTTGATGGTGCGCAAAATAGATCCCGCTTGCTGCTCCCATTGAATGGCCGACAATAATAACCGAATCAATTTTTTTAAGATAGAGAAATGTTTCGATCTGTGAGGCAAACAGTTCAAGACAGTAACGCACATTGGGTTTCTGTGATTTTCCGAAGCCGATCAAATCCATGGCATAGATTTTATGATCATGGGCAAATTCAGGAATATTCAGGTCCCAGTGCTCAATCATTCCACCGTAGCCGTGAAGAAAAAGAAGCGGGACCCTGTTCTCGTTATTCTCTCCGAATTCCTGGTATCGGATTTTTGCTTCGTGCTCAGGGGAGAATTGCCATAAAAAAAATTGATCCTGTATAGTACTCTTCATGGTAAAAGTCAGTGATTCAGATGATAAGACGCAACGTGAAGAGCAATATAGTTTATTAGGGCAAGAGAAAAGATATTAGGTTTATAAAGAAAATAGGGTTAAAATAATCCTATTTAATAAAATTCGATGCTATGCTTCAGGTTTCCAGAAAATTTGAATACGGTTTGCACGCGGTTACCTATCTGGCAACAAAAGGTTTCGGGCGGGTAGTTACCGTGAAGGAGATGGCTGATGAGATCGGATATTCACAGGAATTCCTTTCCAAAGCTATGCAGAGTCTCAAACGGGCTGGTATCGCGATCTCAGTTCAAGGTGTAAAAGGAGGCTATACCCTTGGTCGCGCGACAACAGACATTACCGTTGCTGATATTGCGATCGCCATTGAGGGAAAGCCGCATCTCGTGCGTTGTGGAGTGAAGGCGGACAGCTGTGAAATTTTTTCATCTTGTCATCACAGGGACTATATGAATACTCTACAGCATAAAATTCAAGATCTTCTTGCGTCGACCACCATTCATACTCTCCTGCAGGAGATAGAACAGTGACCATCTCTTAACCAAAAAGTTTTTTTCCTGAGCTTCATACGCTTCGTTTATTATCTTCGGGATCAGCGGTACGTTTTCCGAAGAGATTCCTATTGTAACAAGATGACACTGAATACATGACTACTCATAGGCTCAAGCATTCAGCAACAGCTGAAACGAGTCTGCCGGATATCGTCCTCAAAGGTATTAATACCCACAATCTTCGAAATATCTCGGTTTGTATTCCTCGAAACCGCTTTGTCGTGTTGACTGGAGTCAGCGGATCGGGCAAATCAAGCCTCGCATTTGATACCCTTTATGCAGAGGGGCATCGTCGTTATGTTGAATCCCTTTCAGCCTATGTGCGTCAGTTTCTTGAGCGCATGTCAAAGCCGGATATTGAAAGTGTTGAAGGGATTGCTCCTGCCATAGCTATTGAGCAGAAACCTATTCCGAAAAATCCGCGATCGACTGTTGGTACAGTATCGGAAATTTATGACTATCTCCGTTTACTCTATGCCCGAATTGGCAAGATATATTCTCGTGATACCAATGAGCTGGTTTTAAAGCATACTCCTGATGATGTGAGCTTGCAGGCAGGTTTTTTTGAAGAAGGCACGAAATTTTATGCAGGATTTTTTTTTCCGGCTCATCAGGATGCAGGACACCATACGTGTTCAGTCCAGGATGAAATAGCAAATCTTCTGAAAAAAGGTTTTTTCAGGGTGGTGGCAGGGGAGGAGATTCTTGACCTCAATCAGGAACCGGCATGCAGGCGGATTCTGGAAATGCCGAATGCCGAACGTTCAGGACTTCTTGTTCTGGTAGACCGTTTTGTGGCTCGGACGGATGAAAAGGTTTTCAGCCGTGTGTCACAGGCTGCAGAGAGTTGTTTCAATGAATCCGGCGGGTATGCGGTACTGAAGGTTGTCGGAGGTAAATCCTATCTCTTCAGCGATCGGCTTGAGCTTAATGGTATTGAATATCAGGAGCCCTCACCCCAGCTTTTTGCCTTTAATTCTCCTATAGGTGCCTGCACAACCTGCCAGGGGTTCGGACGTATTGCCGGAATTGATGAGGATGCTGTTGTGCCGAACAAGTCGCTTACGCTTGATGAAGGTGCCATTGCGTGCTGGAATTCGGAGAAATACCGCTGGAATCTCAACCAGCTTCTTGATGTTGCACCTGCTGTTGGTATACCAGTTGATGTTTCGTATGAAAAGCTCACCTATGCGCATAAGGAGATTATATGGAAAGGCACCCCGGATGAACGCTTCAAGGGGATCTGGCCTTTTTTTGCTGAGATAGAGAAAGATGCTGGTTACAAGATGCATTACCGGGTCTTTTTAAGCCGTTACCGTGGTTATGCGACTTGTCCTGATTGTGAAGGTAGCCGCCTTAATCCTGATGCGAGGCTTGTCAGGGTTTCTGGCCGCAATATCGGTGAGGTTTCGCGCATGAATATTGCCGAGGCCTATGATTTTTTCCGAAATCTTGATATTTCTCCATTCGACCGCAAGGTCGCAGAAGTGGTTTTACAGGAAATCATCAAACGTCTCGGTTACCTGCTTGAAGTCGGCCTGAACTACCTTACTCTTGATCGTCTGACTCATACTCTAAGCGGCGGTGAATTTCAGCGTATCAATCTTTCAACCTCTCTTGGTTCTCCCCTTGTCGGAGCGATCTATATTCTTGACGAACCAAGCATAGGGCTGCATCAGAGTGATTCTGTCCGTTTGATAAAGCTGCTCAGGAAGCTGCGTGATCTGGGCAATACTGTTGTTGTTGTCGAACATGACCGCGAAATCATTGAGGCTGCCGATGAGGTGATTGATCTTGGCCCCTTTGCCGGTCGTCTTGGCGGCGAGGTGGTTTTTCATGGTTCGATTGCGGCTATGAAGGAGTCAGGAACATCCCTGACTGCCGAGTATCTAACTGGTATTAAACGGATTGAGGTGCCTGTTGTACGCAGAAAGGTGGATTTCAGTTCCTGCATTGAGATTACCGGTGCCATGCAGAACAATCTGAAAAATATCGATGTTCGTTTTCCCCTTGGTGTCATGACCTGTGTAACCGGCGTGAGTGGTTCAGGCAAGTCCACACTGGTCAATGATATCCTCAACAAGGGCATTATGAAGGAAAAGGTTGGTTTGAAGGAAAAGGTCGGAACTCATCGTTCGATTTCCGGCACATGGCTTGTTGACCGCGTTGAGCATGTCGACCAGTCACCAATTGGAAAATCGAGCCGCAGCAACCCCGTTACCTATCTGAAAATATTTGATGATATCCGTACCCTTTTTGCCCAGACAAAGGATGCCCGGCAAAAAGGATTGAAGGCAGGTTATTTTTCTTTCAACATTCCCGGCGGACGTTGTGAAACCTGTGCAGGAGAGGGAAGTGTCCATATAGAGATGCAGTTTCTTGCCGATATAGAGGCTGTATGTGAGGATTGCAACGGTCTTCGTTACAAGGCAGAGACTCTTGAAGTAAAGTACAATGGGCTATCTATTGCTGAGGTACTTGATATGACGGTAGAGGAAGCCATCGCTTTTTTCAGCAAAGAGAGAGGAATTGCAAGAAAACTGATGGTTCTGGATGAGGTAGGGCTTGGTTACATAAGGCTTGGGCAGTCTTCAAGCACCCTTTCAGGCGGTGAAGCTCAGCGCCTGAAGCTGGCAAGCTTTATTGCTCATGCGGATGTGGCGCACACTCTCTTTATTTTTGATGAGCCGACAACAGGGCTCCATTTTGAGGATATAAAAAAGCTTATCGGCTGTTTTGAAAAACTTCTCGAACAGCATAATACCCTGGTTATTATTGAGCACAACCCCGATATCATGATGCAGGCTGACTGGATTATTGACCTCGGACCAGGAGCGGGGGATAAAGGCGGTTTCATTGTTGCTGAAGGTACGCCCGAGGAAATCGCTTACAGGAAGGATTCTCTGACCGGCAACTATCTCAAGCTTTCTCTTGAACGTTAATAGTCTTTTAACTCCTCACCGTATCCTCATCAAGTGCCCCGCCATGCAGTCTGATATGCGGAAAATGCGAGTCTGACGTGCGTTCCACCCATACCGCTCTCCCCTTGCTGAACTCGTTTTCGTTTGCAACTACCGAGAGCCGGTTTTTGGCAAGAGCCTCAATTTCCTGCAAAAGAACTGCGAATTGCCGGTCTTCGGCAGTAGCAGTGTCATCGTGCATTTTCGAGCGGATACTTGTCAGTTTTTCAATGGTGACTTTACCGATAGTGCAATGCAGGGCTTTGTCCATTTGAATTCCCCTTATAAAAAAGGTTGTTATTGATATGTGAACCATTCACTTCATTATAAAGAATCTGTTTGGAGTGGAATGTATTTTTATTATTATTAAGTGTTCTTTTAGCACTCATCTCCCTTGAGTGCTAAAAACATTAAATCTTTATTTCATGTCAATAGTATCTTACTATTAAATCTAAAACCCAAACAAGAGAAGACAATGAACTTGAAACCCTTATCTGATCGAGTTATTGTTAAGCCTGCAGCGGCGGAAGAAAAAACCAAGGGCGGCCTTTATATTCCTGATACCGGGAAAGAAAAACCGCAGTATGGTGAAGTTGTAGCTGTAGGAGCAGGTAAAATTGCCGATAATGGCCAGCTGCTTGAAATGCAGGTCAAGGTAGGCAGTAAAGTGCTGTATGGCAAGTATTCCGGTACCGAAGTCAGCGTTGAAGGTGAAGATTACCTCATCATGCGCGAATCGGACATTTTTGCTATTCTCGGCTGATCTGTGACTAACTTTTTTAAAAAAACTTACAGGAGGAACGCGTTACAATGACTGCTAAAGATATCCTTTTTGATACTGACGCCAGAGCAAAACTTAAAGTTGGCGTTGATAAACTGGCCAATGCCGTAAAAGTTACCCTCGGACCTGCCGGACGTAACGTTTTGATCGACAAAAAATTTGGTGCACCTACCTCAACCAAGGACGGCGTTACTGTTGCAAAAGAGATCGAGCTTTCTGATCCCTTCGAAAATATGGGAGCCCAGATGGTGCGTGAAGTTGCTTCAAAAACCAGCGATGTTGCCGGTGACGGAACAACCACTGCTACGGTTCTTGCCCAGGCAATCTACCGTGAAGGTCTGAAGAATGTCACAGCTGGTGCTCGTCCGATTGACCTGAAAAGAGGTATAGATCGTGCCGTGAAAGAGGTCGTTGCAGAACTGAGAAACATCAGCCGCAGCATTTCAGGTAAAAAAGAGATCGCACAGGTTGGAACCATCTCTGCAAACAACGATCCTGAAATCGGTGAACTGATTGCCGAGGCGATGGATAAGGTCGGTAAAGACGGTGTTATCACCGTTGAAGAGGCAAAAGGCATGGACACCGAACTGAAGGTTGTTGAAGGTATGCAGTTTGACCGTGGTTACCTTTCTCCTTACTTCGTGACCAATCCTGAAACAATGGATGCCGAGCTCGAAGATCCGCTGATTCTTATCTACGACAAAAAGATCAGCAACATGAAGGAGCTGCTTCCGATTCTTGAAAAATCAGCACAGTCCGGTCGTCCGTTGCTGATCATTTCAGAAGATATCGAAGGCGAGGCTCTTGCAACAATCGTTGTCAACAAGCTTCGTGGCACCCTGAGAGTATGTGCTGTAAAGGCTCCGGGCTTCGGCGACCGCCGCAAGGCCATGCTCGAGGATATCGCCATTCTTACCGGCGGTACCGTGATTTCCGAAGAGAAGGGCTACAAGCTCGAAAATGCAACCATCGCCTATCTTGGACAGGCTGGTCGCGTGACTATCGACAAGGATAACACCACGATTGTCGAAGGCAAGGGCGGCGCTGAAGAGATCAAGGCACGTATCAACGAGATCAAGGGACAGGTTGAAAAATCCACCTCCGATTACGATACGGAAAAACTGCAGGAACGTCTTGCAAAACTTTCAGGCGGCGTTGCTGTCCTCAACATCGGAGCTTCAACCGAAGTCGAGATGAAAGAGAAAAAAGCACGCGTTGAAGATGCACTGCATGCAACCCGTGCAGCTGTTCAGGAAGGTATCGTCGTTGGCGGCGGTGTTGCCCTGATTCGTGCGATCAAGGGTCTTGACAATGCTGTTGCAGACAACGAAGATCAGAAAACCGGCATTGAAATTATCCGTCGTGCACTTGAAGAACCTCTTCGCCAGATTGTGGCAAACACCGGCACCACCGATGGCGCTGTTGTTCTTGAGAAGGTCAAGGCAGGAACCGGTGATTTTGGTTTTAACGCCAGAACAGAACAATACGAAAACCTGGTTGAAGCAGGTGTGGTCGATCCTACCAAGGTGACCAGAAGCGCTCTTGAGAACGCTGCATCGGTTGCCAGTATCCTTTTGACCACTGAAGCAGCAATTACCGACATCAAGGAAGAGAAATCCGACATGCCGGCAATGCCTCCGGGTGGAATGGGTGGAATGGGCGGCATGTATTAATTCAGCGCTTCCAAACTCTTTAAAAAAAGCCAGCCTTCGGGTTGGCTTTTTTTTGCCTCGCAGGAAATTTTTCGCCTGGAATAACTCCTTTCTTGTTGCCGTTCTAATCTTTGAATTTCCAATAGCGCCCGTCAGAAATATTGAGCGGCTGGAGTGAGAACCGTTCATCAGCTTTAAGGTCTTTGTTGAGGATGTAATAGATGTCTGAAAGCACCGTGCGGGAATCACTGTGGTAGGAATGGCCAAGAACGCCTGTATCGACATTCGATGCATCGACAGTCTCGATGCCGGGAATGATGATAGCTCCTTCATTCGAGTCGCCGGTTCGTTTGAATGTGTGCAGTCTTTTGGAGAGTTTCAGAGCTTTATCTTTTCTTGAAACATACATGGTCACCCTTGCTCCTGATGCTGCAAGAGCGGGTCCGATATCCCTTTTGAAGGTCTCGGCGTCGATGTCGGGGGCGGTCAGTATCAGGGATTTGAATCGTGTCTTCTGATAAGGTTTATTCTGTATCAGTTCCAGAAACGCTCTTGTCAGTGCACGGGTTCCCATGCTGTGTCCCATGAGGTAGATACTTTTCGATCCCGAATGAAAGGCCACGTCATCGAGCAGTTTCACCAGGTCTTTTTCAGCCCATAATATAGTTGCTTCATCGTCGACATAGCCGCTGACGTGCCCCTGGGAGGGCCAACTGAAGAAGAGGGCGCATCCCTTGAAATCAAGATCGCTGGCAATCTGTCCGATTCCCCGTGCCGCCTCATTGAACGTCACGTTGTAGCCGTGCACATAGATCAGAAGCGTTTTTTCTTCGGAGGCAGCTACGGCCTGTGAAAGACGGCTCAGAAGCTCATCCCTGCTGAGCACCGATAGGTTGAGATATTCGAGCTGCTGGCGTTTTTCCCGGTCAAAGCTTGAAAGAATAAATTTTCCTATGTGATGATCATACGGGATAGTTATCTGTGCAATTCCGTAAGTCATTATGTCTCTTTCGTGCCCGTATTTTCGGCTTACATTGCTTGCTCCGGTATCGTTGCGGTTGGTCGCGTAAAACGCCTGTACAGGAGGTCTCAGAGGTTCCACAGGGCTGGTAAGCATGGTTGATGAGCATCCCGTGAGGAAAAGCATGAGTGCGGTGATCAGGCTGATGGCGGTTTCTTTGCCGGAATTCATGGTTATAACCTTTTTTATTCTTTGTTTTCGAAGGGGTTGCGGTTGCTCCGGCAGCTTCGGTGCACAACTTATGGTCATTTCAGATTCGGGTCTGGGTCTACGCTTTAAACTTGCAATGCAAAAGCAGCCACAACCTGCGCCCGTAGTTCTCGGCTATTGCTGGTAATCTACATATACGCCAGATCATTTATAGAGGCATGGTTAATATATTCTGTTCTGAAACTGAATGTCAGGGGAAAGAGTGTTATTGCCGTTTGAAGCTTTGATGTACAAAATGATAGAGTCAGGCACAATTCTGATCCTGAATTTTCATATTTTCCCGAAGGTCATACTTCCGTTGGTATAGCATTTTTGCAGGTCGTGAAGTATTGGCTGAAGAACTTGATAAGTCAGCAAGCCACTACCTGCAATAAAAGATGATTCAGGTGTAACCTGATTAAAATCTTTGGTACAGTAAACCTGAGGCTTTCTTCGGTGACTCATGACAGACAGTTGTGCATTGGATGCTACTATGTCAAAAAGCAGTCGCGCCTGTTTCTGTAACTGAATTTAGCGATGGATTAAAGTATGGAAAAGCCTGAGCTGATTATAAGTTGTTATAAATAAATAGTATATATCGTTATATGTTTGCAGAAAAGGGAAAAGCAGTAGTCCTTCTCAGCGGAGGAATGGACAGCCTTGTTACCACAGCAATTGCTCATGCGCAGGGCTTTAAGCTGGCAGCCATGCATGTCAATTACGGGCAGCGAACCTGGCAGAAAGAGCTTGAGTCGTTCCGGGCTATTTGTACTCATTACAATATAGATCAGCGTCTTGAGGTCAATGCTGATTTTCTCGCCCAGATTGGTGGCTCATCCCTGACCGACTACTCAATGCCTGTGGGCGGTGCCGATCTTCAGGGCTCCTCAATTCCTACCAGTTATGTACCTTTCCGGAATGCCGGTTTTCTCTCTATGGCTGTCAGCTGGTCGGAAGTTATTGGTGCAGGCAAAATTTTTATAGGGGCGGTTGAAGAGGATTCCTCTGGCTATCCTGATTGTCGAAAAGTATTCTATGACGCGTTCAATACGGTAATCGCACTCGGAACGAAACCTGAGACCGATATTGAAATCCTTACCCCGCTGATTGAGATGCAGAAATCGGAAATTGTCTGGAAAGGAATGGAGCTTAAGGTTCCGTTTGAATTAAGCTGGTCATGCTATAAAAGTGAAGGGAAGGCTTGCGGTCTCTGTGACAGCTGCGCACGACGTCTTCGTGCTTTCGCCCATGCAGGTATGTGCGATCCGATTGATTATGAAGAGCGTCCTCTGTATATTTAGCCGTTTCAGCAAGAGAGAGTAATAATCACCTTCATTTATCATACGCTTCAGTCATGAAACCTCTCACAGCACCCTCTTCCGGTTCAGATTCGCTCAATGCACGGTTTAACCAGTCATTTGTTCTCATGGCGGCCATCTGGCTTATCGGACTTGCCGGGCATTTTACTCCAGTGCAGGAATGGCCTGCACTTTTTCTTTATGTTTTCGGCTCGATTGGTCTAGTGCTTTATCGTGGCAAAATAAATGGGGAATGGCAGGAGATGTTCCTTGCTGGCGGTGATCGTCGTAAATCCCTTTTGTGGGGAGGTATTGCAGGTTTTTTGCTTTTCACAATGGATATTGTAAATACAGTGCTCTACTACAAAAATGGTGGTGTACCAATGTCCGGGATGCAGTTTATTCTCGTGAACCGTTCCTTTCTCTATTTCTTTCCAGTGCTTGTTCTGGCAGAAGAGTTTCTCTGGCGGGGCATCATGCTTTCATCCATGATCGAGCGGGGATTTAACAAGCATCTGACAGTGTTTTTAACAACCATTTTTTACGTAATCAACCATTTTGCCGTTGCACCCGTTGGCATGAAAGAGCGTGCTCTCATGGGTATGATGGCCTTTCCGATTGGTATTTTCGGTGGTTATCTTGTTCTGAAAACCCGGAATGTCTGGGGAAGTGTTCTGGTACATATGATCACCATGTTTTCCATGATGATTGATATTTTTGTTATTCCACAACTTTTGCACTGACCGGCTGCTTCACTATGCACCAAAACAGAATTACAAACCTATTGCAGCAGGATAAAAAACTCCTGATTGCCTATTATATGCCGGAGTTTCCGGTTATTGGTTCGACTTTGCCAGTGCTTGAGGCTCTTGAGGAAAGCGGTGCTGATATCATCGAACTTGGTATGCCCTATTCCGACCCCATAGGGGATGGTCCGGTGATTCAGGAAGCGGCGCATATCGCTATCCGCAATGGTGTAACCATCAGGTATCTTCTTGAACTGGTACGGAAAGCACGTCAGGGTGAAGGGAGCAGGGAGATTACCGTTCCTATCCTTCTTATGGGTTACTGCAATCCTGTGATTGCCTATGGGGTAGATCTTTTTTTGCATGATGCCGTTGAAGCAGGAGTTGACGGATTACTTATTCCCGACCTTCCACCTGAAGAGGCCACGGATTTTCTCGTAAAAGCCAAAAAAGCCGGTCTTACGGTTGTCTTTCTTGTTTCACCGGTTACTCCACCCGAAAGGATAGAACTTATTGACACACTTTCTACCGATTTCTCCTACTGCCTGGCGGTTAATGGCACAACAGGCACAGCCAAGCTTGCTGACGCAGCAACAGAGGATGCTGTTGAAGACTATCTGAAAAGGGTGCGCAAACATGTGCGGAAAAAATTTGTTGTTGGTTTCGGCATCAAGGACAGGGCGCGTGTTCAGTCGATGTGGAAACTTGCAGACGGTGCGGTTGTGGGTAGTGCGCTTCTGCAGCATATTGCAGACTCTTCGACACCAGAAGAGACTGCCCGTCTTGCCGGCGAGTTCTGGAAAACGCTGCGCTGACCGATGTTACTTTATCCTTCGGTTGATATCATTATTCCTCATTACAAGAGGCGTGACATGCTTGAGCGTTGCCTTGACTCGCTTGAACGGACTCGCTATTCTTCCATGGGTATCATTGTGGTTGATAATGGTGGAACAGAGGCAGGCCTTGTGTTTCTTGTCAAACGTTACAGGAACGCACGTTTGTTGCGGCTTTCTGAAAACAGAGGGTATGCCGGGGGCTGCAATGCCGGGTTGAAAAGTTCTTCTGCTGATTATGTAGTTTTCTTGAATGACGATACGGAGCACGATCCGATGTGGCTTGAGCAACTGGTCCGTACCGCTCTTGAAAATGAGCATATAGGTGCATTGCAGCCGAAAATCCTTTCCCTGAAATCATATCGCAAGGGCCAACATATTTTTGATTATGCCGGTGCGGCTGGCGGGATGATTGACCTGCTCGGTTATCCCTGGTGTCTTGGCCGAACATTTTCAAAAGTAGAGTCGGACAAAGGACAGTACGATATCGGGCAGGATATTTTCTGGGCTTCAGGAGTTGCCATGTTTGTAAAGAGAGCTTTGGCCGAAGAGCTTGGCGGATTCGATGAGGATTTTTTCATGCAGATGGAAGAGATTGATCTCTCCTGGCGTATGAAGCTTGTCGGATGTCGGGTGTGTTCGGTTCCTTCGTCAGTCGTGCTGCACGAGGGTGGGGCTTCGCTTCCAGGCGGTTCAGCGGAAAAAATTTATTTCAATCACTGCAATAACGTAACCATGCTTCTGAAAAACCGGCATACGGCAGGGCTTTTGTGGGTGATTCCGACGCGTCTACTGCTTGATGTTGCGGCTGCGTTTTTTTACCTTACCCAGTTTCCCGGGGGTATAAAAAAATCCGGAGCGGTATTACGTGCATGGGTCACCAATATCCGGATCATTTCCGCTACCATAAAAAAACGCCGAACGGTACAGGCTTCCAGAGTCGTTGACGACAGAACTATTTTCAGCCATTCGCCTTTATCATTCCTTGTCAGACGGTAATGTTTTGACGTTGTTTGATTCCGCCTGTTTTTTCATTGCCAGCATCATCAAGGGACAATCTCTGTGCTGCACATTTCTGACAGCAAACTGAGGGGCATAAAAATCCGGTTTTACTTCAGCTTTATAGGTAAGAAATGTTCCTGTTCCCTGCAGGTAATCGACAAGAATCCACTCTCCCTGGTAGACCTTGAAATTACCGGTAATTTGCTGAAAATTGAGGCGTGTCAGGTGTTCACCCCAGACTTTCATTTTTATATAGACCTCTTTCTGGAAAATAAACATCCTGGTCTTTCCTTTCTCGAACATTACTTTTTCAATGCCGTTATCAGAAATTATACCGCTATCGATAACATTCGGTACGAAGTATTTATGATTGTTGTAATCGGTTAACACCTCCCAAACCTTTTTTGGCGGCGCCGCAATAAAAATTTGCCCCTCAACGCCGGTGACTCCCTCAGGAAGTCTGGAAAGAGCTACAATGATCTCTCCTTTTAACAGTCTTTCCTTTTCACCGGAGAGGGAATCAGGATTGATCACTGTTATGGGCAGCGCCATGACGGGATAAGAGAGAAAAGAAAACAATATGGTCATGAACAAGAGTACGATGAGCTCTCTCTGTCTGATGAATCTCTGCATGTTGGATTTTCTGTATGAGAAAAATGCCAGTTCCTGGATTACTCTTGTTCATCCACTGGAAACTGGCTCTGGAAGTCATTCTTATCTTGATTGGGGAAGATGGCCCCACCTGATCATGTCTTTTACGGTCTCAGTCAGACTATCTTTGATTGGCATAAAGGAAATCCCGAGTTCATGCAGGATTTTTGCATTGTCATAGCGAAAGGTTCGTCCGATGTTTGTACGGATATACATGCCGGTATCCCTGGGTTGTGTGTATGAAAGTACCTTCATAAGAATTGTACCTGCTTTTCCGGAGAGATCAACTTTGGGCAGTGCGTACGTACTAAAACCTGAAGATTTGAGCAGTGCGACCAGCCCTTTCATGTGCAAGGTCTCGGCTGAGCAAAGGTAACGTCCACTTGCCGTATCGGTTTCCATAGCAAGCAGATGAGCTTTTGCCACATCCCTCACATCAACAAAACCCCAGTTTATATCCATAATGCCAGGGTAGACCCCGCTCATGATATCACGGATCATTCGGTTTGTGGTATTGAGCGAAGGACTGAGCGAAGGACCGATAACCATAAAGGGATTGATAACAACGAGATCAAAATTCTGTCGTTTTCTCATGACAAAATCCCAGGCAGCTCGTTCGGCAAGTGTTTTGGAGTAGTGGTAGGGGTGGCGTTCAAGGGAGGACATGGTATTCCAGTCTTTTTCGGTAAAGACTTTCATACTGTTCGGCTCATCTGTAATCGCTGCAATGGAGGAGGTGAAAATGATTCTTTTCACACTGCCTGATTTCTGACAGCTTTCGAGTACTGTTTCAGTTCCATTGACTGCAGGATCAACAAGATCTGTCTGCGGGTTTTTAACATTTATTTCATAAGGGCTGGCGGTATGCATGACATATTCGCATCCCTCAATGATTCTGTCATATGCTCCTGCAGTAAGCAGGTCGGCCTGAACCAGTTCAAGGCGCTCTTTCGCGCCTGAAAGCCCGAGAAGAAAGGGATAGCTCTGTGGACTTTTGCGTACCGTGCCCCTGACGCTGTATCCTCGATCAAGAAGATCTCTGATGATATGGGCGGCAATAAAACCGGAAGCGCCGGTGACACACACTGGTTTAGTGGTGATCATGATCTTGTAATATTGTATGATTGCAAGTGAGAATGCTGGTCTGAAGCAAGCTTCCTGATCGCTGAAATAGGCACTCCGCAACTCAATCAGCCCTCTTCAGGAGGTTTCTATCCTTGCTTGTGCGTGTTAAGAATATGTGGCAGGTAGTGATGCTTTAGTCACTCATACCCCTTAAACTGATACAGACTGTATCTTTACTGTCAATGTACATCCGGTTTATGAACTCTCCAACGTTCTCCTGGTTAGTTCATGGTGAAACGGAAAAGAGTGATCGGATTTCCGGACTGACATCGGTCGGTCTGCCGGTATTTCTGTCGATGGGGCACCAGACCGTCCGGGCAAGGGCAAGAAGCCGCAGGTCGGATGCGCGTACCATTTCGGTATGGCGGTCGAATGCCAGCCGGGATGCTGCTCCAATCCAGGTTTGTACTATAATGGTATCATTTTTCATAGCCGGCTTTCTATAGTCAATCTCATGGCGGCGCACTACCCATGTCAGTTTTTCCTGTTCATGCTGCGGGGCGATGGTGTTCCAGTGGGCAATAGCCGCATCCTGCACCCAGCGTAAATAGACAATATTGTTCACATGTCCCTGTATATCTATATCCTCCATTTGGACTTCGACAGTTATTGCAAAGCGTTCCTGCTTCATGTGTTTTATTCCTGTTTCTCAATACTGAGTTTATTATTTTGATGAACAACTGCTTTTCATTATCGTTGTTCCTGCCGTTTTTTGCAAACACCCTTGTTTATGATTACAATTATAATAAAGCAATGCTATACAAAACCTCCAATTCAGCGGGAGCAGTGTTCATAACACCAGTCGTTTGCAGCGTTTTTTCAGATTGAGGAAATCTTTAACACAATAAAGGTTATGTTCGCAACATTTGAAGATCGTCTGTTAGGCGCACTCCGGGCCTTTAACCATATACTGCATGCTCTGCTTGCCATGGCGCTCGTGCTGGCAAGTCTTATGGTTATGTGGGAATTTTCAGTGGCTGTATTTCATGCTGTTGAGGAAAATAATCTTGCACATGGTTTTCTTCAGGCATTGGGTACACTTTTCATCGTATGGACCCTGTCGAGCCTGATTTCTGCTGAAATCAACTATGTGCAGACGGGGGTGTTTCATGTCGTTGTATTCATCGAGGTCGCCATGATTACTCTTCTGCGGCAACTGATTGTTGAGCCGGTCAAGATTGCAACAGCAGGACAGAATATTGAACAGCTTTTCAATCCCTGGCATTATGGTCTCCTGCTTGCATCGCTGCTTGTGATTGGTATTCTGCATAAACTGGTGACCAGTTCCGAGAAAAAGGATCATGAGCAGGAAGTATCGGGCAGCAGACTATCCAGTACTGGCAAACGCCCGCTCCCAATATCGTGACGGTTTTTCTGATTTACAGTTGGAAAAAGAATAGAACCTGAATTCTCCGGCCATAGCTTACCGTAGTTCCTTGGCAACGTTGTCAAAAACCGGCAGCGTTCAGTAAACGGAGAAGAGTATCTCTTTTTTTAAATAAGTTGCGTTCAGCATGGCGCCCGCCTGTTGTCGTGAATCTTGCCAGGGGAGGAAATTAATCCTTTTTCATGGTACAGGCATGGTTTTCATCCTTTCAGACCAGTTCATCATTTGCAGTGAAGCCACACTGAGCAGTAAGAAACCTGTGGTGAGTGGCAGAACAGTACCGTTATAGCTCTGGCCGATAACAGTGCCGGCGATGAGTGAAATAAAGGTTGAAAGGGAGCCTACAACCCCTGCACCAATGCCGGCCATGCTGCCGAGGGTTTCCATGGCCAAAGCATTAAGATTACCGAAAAGGATGCCGGTACTGAAGAATGTGAGAAAACAGTAAAGCATGAGTTGCCACAGAGGAGGATGGTTTTCCTGCAGCAGAATCAGCAGAATGAAGGACGCCGACATGCCGCTGATGCTCAGAAGCGCCCGTCTGGAGAGCAACTGCATGGTATGATGCAGTAGAAGCCGGGTATTGAACAACGATGCGCAGCCAATCGAAAGTGCCAGAGCCGCAAAGTAGAGCGGGAATCTTTTACCGAGAGCATACTCTTCCTGAAAAATCTGTTGTGCTGAATTCAGGTAGCCGAGAAAAAAGCCGGACACAAGCCCGGTTGTTACCGTATACCCAAATGCACTGCGATTGATGAGAATCATGCGAACAGTGGCCGTCATCCTTTTGAATGAGAAAGGAATCCGGTTTTCCTGTTTCAGGGTTTCGGGTTGCCGGAATGCAAACCATGCAAGCGAGACTAGTCCAAGCGCGAGAAATGTTCCGAAGATTGCACGCCAGCCTGAGAGCAGTAATATTCCTTGTCCGAGAGCAGGAGCGACAATCGGTACCAGAATAAAGACGGTCATGACGAACGACATGATACGGGCCATGGAACTGCCTTCGTACCGGTCGCGGACAATAGCTATGGAAACAATGCGGGGACCCGCTGTTCCGAATCCTTGCAGGAACCTGCCGGCAAGCATGACCGGAAAGTTTGGCGCGGCAAGTGAGAGCAGGCAGCCAGAAATAAAGAGCCCATAACCGAGGTATATTGCCGGTTTGCGCCCGCTGCTGTCAGATATCGGGCCGTAGAGCAACTGGCCTGATGCCATGCCAAGAAAAAAAATTGAAATGATCAGCTGGCTGGTGTTTTTTCCGGTGACACCAAGATCATGTCCGATAGGGGAGAGCGCAGGAAGCATGGTGTCAATGGAGAGTGCGACCAGCGACATCATCATGGCCGTAAGCGTTATGAATTCTGCAAATCCCGGTGCGGAACCATTTTTACTTTTCGTGAATTTTCGCTTTGGAAAACGGCAGGTCGTGGTGTGGCTGGATGTCATGCAAAGAGCGGTTCAGCGTGGATGATTACCCGACCGGCCTCGGGTAGTGCCCGGTAAATTGAGCCTTCAAGCTGGCTGGTGAGGGAGTGCACCTCTTCAAGGAGCACCTCGTCGTTAAATGAACAATGCAGGGTAATGAAGAGTTTCTCTTTATCTGTTTTATGGATCTGGATATAGTGGATGTCATGAATCTTTTCGATGCGTTGTGATGCTTTGATAATAGTATTGAGTACAAGCTTTTCTTCTTCTGCTGGAAGGGATCTGCTGCAATGTTCTTCATGGCGGAGCGGATCAAGATGGATGCAGATGTCGAGTTCTCCATCGAATTCCCTGCGAAGTTCCTCTTCAAGGGCGTTAACAGTATCGTGCGCCTGCTTTATGGTGAGTTGCTGATCGATTTCAACATCAAAAGTGATGTGTTTTTTCTGTTCGGCAAGGTTTGTTGAAATATTGTGGGCATGAAGATTGTGATTCAGGCCGATGACATGAACCCGTTCAGCGATGGTTTCGCTGTTGAGTGCAATAGGTCTGCTGTTAATGGTGATATCGCCTACAGGAAACTCATTGCGCAGCTTTTTCTCAATCTCGGCGCAGATAGCCTGAACTTTTTCAACCGAAAGGGTTCTGTTGACACAGACGGCCATTTCAATGAACACCTGCGGTCCGGTTGGTTTTACCCTTATCTTGTCGATGGCGATCACTCCAGCGACAGTCATGGTTATTTCCTCAATACCTTCAGCAAGTCCTTCAGGTGCAGCGTCTATAAGTACATCGATGGTTTTCTTCCCAAGGCTGAATGCGGCCCGTCCCACGAGCAAGGCTACGGCAATACCCGCCACAGCATCAGCCCAGGCGAGGCCTATTGAAACAAAAATGAGGCCAAGGAGCACGACCGCCGAGCTGAGAATATCTGAGCTGAAGTGGAGCGCATCAGCTTCAAGGGCCTGACTGTTAGTCTCTTTTGCTACTTTTTTCAGGGCTCTCGAACGGGAGAAATCAACAACGATAGAGATAACCATAACCGCAACAGCATACCAGGTGACCTCAATATCAATTGTTCCGATAATCAGTCGCTCAACTGCGGCGTAGATGATCCAGATACTTGTTACGACAAGTAGGCCGGTCTCAATGAGTGCTGAGACGCTTTCGACCTTGGCGTGTCCGTAGTGGTGTTTGCTGTCGGCAGGTTTACCACTCATTTTGACAGCAAACAAGGTCAGGGAGGCAGCGCCGAAGTCAAGGGCTGAATGAGCCGCTTCAGAAATAATGCCGATGCTGCCGGTCATGAGGCCGACAACGAGTTTCATGACTGTAAGAAGGATGCTTGCCAGAACCGAGCTCAAAGCAACCTGTTGTTTTTTATGATCGTTTTCCATGCAGATGTTTATGCGTTCAATAATTTGTTGTTCAATTGCTTTTTTCAACCGAAGAATACAGTCCTCTAATTAAAGAGACGGACTTTGCTGGATTTCTGCTGCTTATAATAGCATGATTTATTCTCAGTTTATAATGCAGGCTGGGAAAATGAGACAATAGGAACGTGTGCTGCTTTATTCAGCATACCCTGAATTCGCCTCGCGCAAGCCGGTCGGTGAAGCGCCTGATGTCGGCAAGTTCGGTATCAATAATTGAGGCGACGTTATCTTTGATATCGTCAATGGTAACGTCACGTTCGGTGATAATCCGGGCGGACGCCATCAATGGATGGTCAACAGGTTTGCCTATCTGGCTGCAGAGAAAGATCGAAACCTCCTGTATTCCAGTTACTTCCCGATAGATGCGCGCAGCAATTTCGTGAGCCAGAATGTTATAGATTTTACCCACATGGCATACCGGATTTTTACCTGCTGCAGCTTCAAGGCTTATTGGTCTACCAAATGAGATCAGGCCGTTTACCCTGTTGCCTCGTCCGACCTCTCCTCCGTCGGCTCCTTCAGCAGAGGTGCCAAGCACAGTCAGGTAGATGCCTCCAGTGCCGCGAGCAGGGTCGTCGAGTGTATTGATCTCAACAGTCAGTCGTTCAAAAGAATGCTGTTTTGCTGCAAGAAACCGCAAAACAGCTTCTCGTACCTCCTCCTTGTATTCGAAATAGGTTTTCGCATCACGGATATATCGATCCACAAATGCAATTGCAATAGTCAGTGTAAGGGTGTTGTTGTTTCGGCATCCCATGATCTTGATATCTTCACCGGTATACGGGAAGGCATGCTTGAAAGAAGAAGAGTTCAGATACTGTTCTGTCTCAAGGACAAGGGATTCTACCGAGCTGAATGGAGCGTACCCTGCTCCTACTGAAGTGTCATTCGCTCCGATCGTTTTACGGGAAAAAAGGTCAGTTAACTCCTCTGAGCCTGGCTTGATTTCATTCTGAAAGCGGACATGCCGTTCAGGATCAACAAACCGCAGGTGATCGGCAAGCCATTTTTTCGCAGTAGCTTCAGCAATGTCGCCGACCGGGATGGTTATTCCCTGCCAGGTGTCGGTTGCTCTGTCGCCAAAAATTATTTTCATCGGCTCCAGCACCGTGCCGCCACCGGGTTTTACGTGAGTTCTGCCGGCAATCAGTAATCCCTTGTCGATATTGTGATGTAAAATGCGTCCTGTACGTTCACGGTATTCCCGACAGAGGCTTATGGAAATGGCCTCCATAACAGAATCGCAGATGGTGTCCGGATGTCCGGTTCCTTTGCGTTCAACCAGTTCAATTCGCTGCATGCCGGAGGTAATGGTGCCAGCATCTTCGACGATAATATTTCTTGTCGCCTTCATACGCTCACCTTGTTTGCGAATGATGCAATATTTTCAAGAGAACGGGATATTGTCAACTCTGTAAATTAAGCAAGGCCAAACAAAAAAAGAGAAGATAGTTTGAAAAAATTGGAGCATACATGGATGGTGGGATAAATAGGAGTGCATTCGCAACGATCTGGATAACAATCAGGTATATTAATGCAGGGGTGAACTGTTCAGTCTGTTTTGACCAAAAGGCAGATCATCGTGCAAGTCTAATAAAAAACAGGGTAGTACCATGAGAAAAATGAAAATTGGAATATCGTGCCATCATACCTATGGAGGGAGCGGGGCAATTGCTGCCGAACTGGGCAAGGCTCTTGCCGCCAAAGGCCATATCGTTCATTTTTTCAGTCAGGCAGCCCCGTTTCGGCTCGGCACGTTCTCTCGCAACGTTTTCTACCACGAAATTGAAGTGATGCATTACCCGCTCTTTGAGTGTCCTTTTTACTCCCTTGCCCTTGCTTCAAAAATTGCTGATATCGCTTTTTATGAAAAGCTTGATGTTGTCCATGCTCACTATGCAATTCCCCATGCACTGAGCGCCATGCTTGCACGTCAGATGCTTGAGGACAAATGCTCCGAATTGAAGTGTTTCAAGCTGGTAACAACGCTGCATGGTACCGATATTACTGTTGTAGGTGCAGACCGCGGGATGCAGGATGTTGTAAGGCTTGCTATTAACAAGTCTGACGGGGTAACAGCTGTTTCTTCCTACCTGAAAGAGGAAACCGTCAGAATGTTCAGTCCCAAAAAAGAGATTACGGTGATTCCGAATTTTGTAGATACGTCACTTTTTTTCCGCTCACCAAAACCGGAAATCCGCGAACAGCTTGGTCTTGGGAAGGAAAAGATTGTAATCCATATCTCTAATTTCAGACCGGTCAAGTGTATCGGAGATATTATCCGGATTTTTTATGCATTATCACAAAGAATGGACGCAACCTTGCTGCTGGTTGGTGACGGTCCTGAACGCAGTGATGCCGAGATTCAGGTTCGCCAGTTAGGAATTGTCAACCGGGTGAGGTTTCTCGGCAAGCTCGATGATATTGTTCCACTGCTCTCTATTGCCGATATCATGTTGATGCCAAGCAATGTTGAATCATTCGGCCTTGCAGCACTTGAAGCCATGGCTTGCGGTGTGCCGATTGTGGCAACAATGGCTGGCGGGTTTCCCGAATTTATTGTTCCGGGGGTTCATGGTTATCTGCTGGCTCCTGGAGATATAGAAGGCATGACAGATAAAGCCCTTCTCCTGCTTTCAGATCACAGACACTGGCTTGAGTGTTCCGAAGCCTGTGTTCAACAAGCGAAGCAGTATGAGACTGCTTCGCTTGTTGAACGCTATGAAGCTTATTATTCGAATCTTCTTGCAGAGGGGTAGAGGTCTCTTTTTTCTCTTTTCAGTAGCGTTTGGTCGTAAGCAGAACACTCCGGTATTTTTCAAGGTTTTCGAGCACCTCTCCCGTTCCTCTTGCAACAGCCGTCAAGGGATCATCACTGATATGAGCAGCAAGTTTTGTCTCCTCGCTGATTTTTTTGTCAAGCCCTTTGATGAGCGATCCACCTCCGGCAAGGAAGAGCCCCCGGTCAAAAATGTCAGCCGATAGTTCCGGTTTGGTGACCTCAAGGCTTTTTTTGATTGAGGTGATGATCTGGCTGATCGGGGTTGCAATAGCTTCCCTTATAGTTGCTGAGTTTACTTCCCTCTCTTCGGGAAGTGCGGTTACAAGGTTTCTGCCCCTGACCATCATGGTCATTTCCTTTTCAAGCTTGTATGCTGATGCAATTTTTATCTTGACATCCTCGGCCGTGCGTTCGCCTATAGCCAGATTGTATGCCTTTCGGAAGTGACGGACAATCGCATTGGTGATGTCTGTTCCGGCAACCCTGAGTGATTCGCCTGATGCAATGCCACCGAGTGAAATAACTGCAATTTCCGTGGTGCCGCCCCCGATATCGACAATCATATTGCCCATTGGCTCCTTGACGTCAAGACCGATACCGATTGCCGCCGCCATAGGTTCAGTAATAAGATAAACCTCTTTGGCTCCGACATGTTCGGCTGAATCGCGTACAGCTCTCTTTTCAACTTCAGTGATACCTGATGGAATACCGATAACCATCCGGCGGATTCCTAATGAAAACTGGGTTTTGGTTTTATTGATCAGTCCCTTGATCAGCTCTTCGGTTGCCTCATAGTCAGCGATGACACCATTTGCAAGTGGCCGGATTGTTACAATGCCCGGGTGGGTTTTTTCATGCATGAGAAGCGCTTCGTGTCCGATGGCCACAATTTTTCCAGAATTGCGTTCTCGGGCAACAATCGAAGGTTCATTTAAAACAACGCCTTTACCCCGGATAAAAATCAATGTGTTTGCTGTTCCGAGATCAATGGCAATATCCCTGAACAGATTACTGAAAAAGCTCATGTTAACATGGATTCAATGTGTCTTTCATAGTGGCTTGGAAAGGAGCTGTTTCAGGCTATATTCCAAGGTTTCAACTAAACTCATAGTATAGATTAATGCAACTTTTTTTTCAAATGAAAAAATTGTTTCAATGGATACTTTTTTTAACCATTTCTGCTTATAGTGCCGGGTTTCGATAAATAGAGCTATTGACTACATTGTTACAGTGTAATTTCTAAAGTCAGATAACCAAAACAGGTAAGAAGTGTTGCGCATCTATCGTTTTCCGGAAGAACGTTCAGCTCTGAAAGAGCAATTGAGTCGGAGTGTTACTTTTGATGTTTCTGTTCAGTCTACTGTTGATGATATTTTACAGCATGTGTCCCGGGATGGAGACAGCGCTGTACTTGATTATACTGAACGGTTCCAGGGTGTTCGCTTGTCCGGGATGAAGGTGTCTCCCGAAGCAATACAGAGCGCTTATCAACATGCGGATCCAGCTTTTCTTGCAGTGCTTGAGGAGGCGTACGCCAATATCGTACGTTTTCATCAGCACGAAGTAGAGAAAAGTTTTTTTTATGAAGCTGATGGAGGCGTGATGCTTGGTCAGCGGGTAACTCCAATGGAGAACGCTCTGCTGTATGTGCCGGGTGGACAGGCATCCTATCCGTCATCGGTACTTATGAATGCCGCCCCCGCAAATGTTGCAGGTGTTAAAAACATTTTTTTGACCACTCCCTGTGATGCTTCAGGAGCGGTAAGTCCAAATATTCTTGCTGCTGCTGCTATTGCCGGCATTGGTTCTGTCTACAAACTCGGCGGCGCACAGGCAATAGCGGCTTTTGCGTATGGTACCGAAACCATCCCGAAGGTTGATATCATTACCGGTCCGGGCAACAAATATGTAGCTTTGGCTAAAAAGCAGGTGTTTGGCCATGTCTCCATCGATAGTATTGCCGGCCCTTCAGAAGTGGTTATCATTGCCGATGCATCGGCTAATCCGGAATTTATTGTTCTTGATATGTTTGCTCAGGCGGAGCATGATCCTGATGCATCGGCAGTACTGATAACCACTTCTGAAACCCTGGCTGCGGCTGTAAGGGAGTGTGCTGAAGCACGCATGCCTGCAATGCTTCGACAGGAAATTATTGTATCTTCGCTGCAGCACAATGGAGCTATTGTGCTTGTCGGCTCGCTTGAAGAGGCTTGTGCGGTGTCGGATATGATTGCACCGGAACATCTTGAGCTGCATGTAGAACAGCCTTGGGAGATTCTTCCTGATATTCATCATGCCGGTGCGATTTTTATGGGAGGGTACTCCTGTGAAACCGTAGGTGATTATTTCGCAGGCCCCAACCATACATTACCGACAAACGGTACAGCACGGTTTTTTTCACCGCTTTCGGTACGTGACTTTGTCAAGCACACATCGATTATTTCCTATTCTAAACAGCAGATGCTTCGTTGCGGAGAAAAAATTGCAGCTTTTGCTGATCATGAAGGGCTTCAGGCTCATGCCGAGGCTGTCCGGGCAAGATTAAGAATGCTATGAGAGTTTGTGACTTTGATTATGAACTGCCCGAAGAGAAGATTGCAAAATATCCGCCCGAGGTACGTGGCTCGACCCGTCTTCTGGTTCTTGACCGTCACACTGGTGCTGTAACGCACACATCCTACTGCAGCCTGGACGTTTATTTGCAGCAAGGTGACCTGCTTGTGTTGAACAATACCAGGGTGGTCAGGGCAAGACTTTTTGCCTTCAAATCTACCGGTGCGAAAGTTGAACTGATGCTGCTTGAAAAGCACAGGGAGGAACAAAGTCTTGTGCTTTATCGAGGGAAACTGAAAAAAGGTGACCGGCTCATGGCATACGATCATGAACTGCTTGTTACTGATCTTGTCGATAATGGTGTTGCGCGCATAGCCGTGTGCGATGGTTGGCCGCTTATTAACCTTTTCGAGCGTTTCGGCGGAGTGCCCATTCCCCCCTATCTTAAACGAGATGCCGAAGATGTTGACCAGGAGCGTTATCAAACCGTGTTTGCCGAATTGCCGGGCTCAGTGGCAGCACCAACTGCCTCCCTGAACATGACTCCTGAGTTGCTTGAAAAGCTTCGCAGCAATGGTGTCGACGTCATGACGTTGACTCTGCATGTCGGTCTTGGCACCTTTCTGCCTATCAGGGTAGATGCGCTTGAGGAGCATGTCATGCATCGTGAGTTTTACTCGATACCGCCAAAGTGTGCTGAAAAAATCCGCAAGGTAAAAGCGGCAGGCGGAAGGATTGTTGCTGTCGGTACTACCGTCACAAGGGCACTTGAGCATGCAGGACAGCGCATTGAGACGTTCACGGGCGATGAACCGCTGACGGGAGAAGCTGATATTTTTATCTATCCCGGTTATCAATTCCGAATTGTTGATCATCTTCTGACCAACTTTCATGCACCCCGATCAACCGTGCTCATGCTTACAGCCGCATTTGCAGGCCCTGATAATCTGCGTAATGCCTACAGTGGGGCTCTTGCAGAAGGATATAGATTTCTCAGTTATGGTGACAGCATGTTTATCTGTTGAAATTTTATTTGAATCATAACATTTATTTCCTTCTCTCAGCCTTAAAGAGGCAGGTTGATCCTCTTTTTTCGCCTAAAGAAATTAGTCTTTACTGCCGATTTGGAATATAGCTTTTCTTGCTTATGCAAGGGAGGTATGGTATTTTTAAAATTGTTGCTTATTGCCTGACAGGATATAAGTTTTCCAGGCATTTTCTATAAGTGCATTCGTTTCACACACACACATAACATTTGGAGATTGACCTTATGAGTCTTGTAGACCAATATCGCGCGCATACCGAAGAGCGGGCTAAGCTCAACATACCGCCATTACCGTTAACTGTTGAACAGACTCGCTTGCTTGTCGGTCTGCTTCAGCAGGATATCGTTACTGAAAAAGAGTATTTGCTTGAGTTGTTTCGTGAGCATATCAGCCCGGGTGTTGATGACGCTGCATTTGAGAAGGCTGCGTTTCTTGATGCCCTTCTTAAAGGAGAGGTATCCTGCAGTGTAATCGACAAGATAGAGGGAGTCCGGATTCTGGGAACTATGCTTGGCGGTTATAATGTCAAGCCTCTTGTTGATGCGCTCAGTCATGATGACAAGGCTATATGTCGCGAAGCTGCAGCGATGTTGAAAAAGACCCTTCTCGTCTATGACCTGTTTGACGTTGTTGTCGAACTTTCAAAAACCAACTCTTATGCGGAAGAGGTGCTCAAATCATGGGCAGAAGGTGAGTGGTTTCTCTCAAAACCTGCCCTTCCTGAGAAAATGACCCTTACGGTTTTCAAGGTGCCGGGTGAAACCAATACTGATGATCTTTCACCGGCCAGTGAAGCCTTTACACGCAGTGATATTCCCCTGCATGCGCGTTGCATGCTTGGCACCAAAATAACCGATCCGATAGGAACCATTGCTGAACTGAAAACAAAAGGCCATCCGCTTGCCTATGTCGGCGATGTTGTCGGTACAGGCTCAAGCAGGAAGTCGGGAATTAACTCGGTTCAGTGGCATATCGGCAATAATATTCCTGCAGTTCCGAACAAGCGGACTGGCGGTGTGGTGATCGGTAGTATCATTGCGCCTATTTTCTTCAATACTGCAGAGGATTCGGGAGCTCTGCCGATTCAGGCTGATGTGACGGCACTGGAGATGGGTGATGTCATTGATCTTTACCTTTCAACCGGCACCATAGAAAAGAACGGCGAGGTCATCGCGCGTTTCGAACTTTCCCCGAATACAATCGCTGATGAGGTACGTGCCGGGGGACGTATTCCGCTGATTATTGGCAGAACCCTGACAAGAAAGGCGAGGAAAGCGCTCGGACTGGGTGAAGAGAGCATCTTCCTGCGTCCGGAACAGCCAGCAGACAGCGGCAGAGGGTATACGCTTGCCCAGAAAATGATTGGCAAGGCCTGTGGTCTTGAGGGTGTGCGTCCGGGGATGTATGTCGAACCAGAAACTCTCACGGTCGGCTCACAGGATACAACGGGCGCGATGACTCGTGATGAGGTAAAAGAGTTTGCCGCATTGAGTTTCAGTGCAGATCTGTTTATGCAGAGCTTTTGTCATACCTCAGCGTATCCAAAGCCTTCTGATGTCGCATTGCACAGAAGCCTTCCCTATTTTATCATGAGCAGGGGCGGGATTTCGCTTAAACCCGGAGACGGGGTTATTCATACCTGGCTGAACCGTATGGTGTTGCCCGATACGCTTGGAACCGGTGCAGACTCCCATACCCGGTTTCCAATCGGCATCTCCTTTCCTGCTGGTTCAGGGCTCGTGGCTTTTGCGGGTGTTACCGGCACCATGCCGCTGAATGTTCCTGAATCGGTGCTGGTGCGTTTTACAGGTGAGCTTCAGAAAGGGATTACGCTGCGGGATCTTGTCAATGCCATTCCTTATGTAGCTATCAAGAAAGGCCTCTTAACGGTCGAAAAGAAAGGAAAGAAAAATGTTTTTGCCGGCCGTATTCTGGAAATAGAGGGACTGCCGAAACTCAAGGTTGAGCAGGCGTTTGAGCTCAGTGATGCTTCTGCTGAACGGAGCGCTGCCGCATGCACGGTAAGGCTTGATAAAGAGTCGGTGATCGAATATCTCAGCTCGAACATCAAATTGCTTGAACAAATGATAGAGCAAGGCTATGGCGATGCTGAGACCCTGCAACGTCGTATTGGCAAGATGGAGTCCTGGCTTGAAAATCCTACACTTCTTGAGCCGGATGCTGATGCAGCTTATGCAGAGGTTATTGAGATTGATATGAGCAAAATCACCGAACCTATTCTGGCTTGTCCCAACGATCCTGACGATGTCATGACACTGAGTGAAGTGCTGCTTGATGAAAATAAACCGAAAGTCATTGATGAGGTCTTTGTTGGAAGTTGCATGACCAATATCGGCCATTTCCGAGCGCTTGGAGAAATTTTACGGAATAAGGGTGTTGCACCTGTCAAGCTCTGGATTGTTCCTCCCACAAAAATGGATATGATAAAACTGGTCGAGGAAGGCTACTATTCCGTATTCGGTGCATCCGGCGCCCGTATTGAGCGTCCGGGATGTTCGCTGTGCATGGGCAATCAGGCAAGGGTGGCAGATAATGCCGTAGTTTTCTCAACCAGCACGAGGAACTTCGATAATCGCATGGGCACTGGTGCAAAGGTTTATCTGGGTTCTGCGGAGCTTGCTGCAGTATGTGCACTTCTTGGACATTTGCCTAACAGAGATGAATATATGGAGATTTTCAGCAGGCATCTTTCTGGCGGAAAAGGAGAGAACATTTACCAATATCTTAACTTTCATCAACTTGAAAAAGCAGAATTAGAGTTGCTTGTTGAGTAAAAAAAACATTTATTAAGGCGGGATGTGAAATTTTTTTGCATATTCCGCCATACAGTAGGCTTTTGAAAAGTCACTGTTTTTTTTTATTATTCGAGAGCTGATGAAGCTGTCAATTATCAAACAACAAAAATAATAATAGCAATGAAAAAACTTTTCATTTTCCTCTTTCTTTTAAGCTCAGTTTCTTTCGTGGGCTGCGCAAAAAAAACTGAAGCTCCTGTTGAAGCTCCTGTTGAAGCACCTGCAGCACCAGCAGCAGAAGCAGCACCTGCAGCACCAGCAGCAGAAGCAGCACCTGCAGCGCCAGCAGCAGAAGCAGCACCTGCAGCGCCAGCAGCAGAAGCAGCACCTGCAGCACCAGCAGCAAAATAAGTTTCCGGTTTCCCGGTTTCTTATGTTAAAGAGACAGAATGAAAGTTCTGTCTCTTTTTTTTATATCTGTTTAAAGGGAAATAAAAGAGTTGTTTGGTCTGCTGGCGTGGAAATGTGACCGTTCTGATTACAGAAAATAGAGTCGTCTGCTCAGGCGGATACCAGATAAAAAAAAAGAGACATATTTTAGTATGTCTCTTTTTTTTGTGCTGAGGAGGCAGGACTCGAACCTGCAAATTGCCTGATCCAGAATCAGGAGCCTTACCAATTTGGCCACTCCTCAATAGTGAGGTGAATATATTAAAAAATATTTTATTCCAACTCCCTTTTTTGATTTTTTTAAGAATGGAGGGCAGAACAGGAATGAGACTATTGCTGTGATCATGGATGAAAAGGCATGTGCCTATATAAAATCATGATAGAATGTTTCAACAGGGAAATGTTCATGGTATCAAGCCTGCCGGAGTTGAAGTCGATGACAGCATAGTGACACAAGCTTAAGCTGACTTTAAAAAATATTCACACAAGCTTATACCTTAATTTCTCTCAAGTAAATAGTATTTGACAATATAGGCAGATACTGCATTCAGTATGTCGAACATGAATATCCGGTCAACGTAATCGTATCAATAATCAGCATGAACAAATGGTATGGTGAAACCCATATTCATGATGATTGAATGGTATACAAGCAAGTTTTTGGATATTTCCTTTACGTTTTGAGCTTTATTCGGGGATGTATAGCTGCTGTTATGGTAATAAGGATAAGAAGAGCAGAGAGGCAAAACGAGAGTGGTGCACCCGAGAGGAGTCGAACCTCTAACCGTCTGATTCGTAGTCAGATACTCTATCCAGTTGAGCTACGGGTGCAATTATGGTAGCGTGTACGGGATTCGAACCCGTGATCTTCGCCTTGAGAGGGCGATGTCCTGGGCCACTAGACGAACACGCCAGGTAAACTTTATGAAGCATTCACAATCTGTGGGCCCTGTAGGACTTGAACCTACGACCCAGCGATTATGAGTCGCTTGCTCTGACCAACTGAGCTAAGGGCCCTCAATGCTTGGCTTTAGAGGCAGTTAATATAATGCATTGGCGATAATATCCAAAAAAATAATCTTCTTTTTTCAGGTTACTCAAATTCATTATACTTTTCGCGAATGATATCTGCGCCAAGGCTATTCAGCTTTGTTTCGATCTTTTCATATCCCCGGTCGAGATGATATACTCTCAGGACTTCAGTCGTGCCTTCAGCAACGAGTCCTGCAAGAACAAGGCTTGCTGATGCTCTGAGATCGGTGGACATGACTTTCGTGCCCGACAGGCGTTGTGGCCCATGTACAATAGCTTGATTTTTGTGAATCTCGATTTGGGCGCCGAGACGGTTCAGTTCCGGAATATGGTTGAATCGTTCATGATAGACCTTGTCGGTAATATGACTCGTTCCATCAGCCTGGGTCATCAGGGCAATCCATTGAGCCTGCATATCTGTAGGAAATGCAGGGTAAGGTTTTGCAGTTACGTCTGTGGCAATAAGCTTATCCGGGCTTTTCAGGGTGATGCTGTTTTTGGTTGTTTCAATGGAGCAGCCCGCATGGATAAATTTTTTCAGCACATTTTTCATCTGTTCGGGTTCTACACCGTTCACAGTAATCTCTCCGCCGGTTATGGCTGCTGCAGCAAGCAGGGTTCCTGCTTCAATTCTGTCGAACACATTATAAAATTCAATTGCTTTGAGCGAATTTGATCCATCTATTTCAAGCTCGGTGGTACCTGTTCCCCTGATTGTTGCACCCATGGCAACAAGAAATTTGCACAGAGTTTCGATTTCCGGTTCCGCAGCAGCATTGCTTATGGTTGTGGTTCCCTTGGCAAGTACGGCGGCCATGAGGGCATTTCCTGTCGCTCCTACAGAAGAAATCGGAAAATCGATATGCCCCCCTCGAAGTTTTCCTCCTTTGGCCCTGGCTTCAATAAAACCTGTTTGAATAGTGATCGTTGCGCCGAGTTTTTCCATAGCCATCAAGTGAAGGTCAATTGGGCGCGGTCCGAAAGCACATCCTCCAGGAAGAGAGACTCTTGCATGACCGAATCTTGCAAGCATTGGCCCGAGCACATAGATTGAGGCCCTCATTTTTTTTACCAGTTCATACGGCGCCTGAAGACTTTCCACATTTCCGGATGAAACGTGCAGCGTGTTACCCTTAAAAGTTGTTTCAGCACCCAGATGATGCAGAAGCTGGGTAAAGGTCATTATATCTTTCAGATCAGGGATATGATGAAGGGTAAAGGCGCCATCCCCGGTCAGCAGTGTTGCGGCAATAATCGGCAGCGAGGTATTTTTTGATCCAGAGGCAGTGATACTGCCGGAGAGCCGGCGGCCGCCTTTTATGACGAGCTTGTCCATGAATTAGTACGATGATGAAAAACCAATAGTTACTATTATTTCAGGTCAAGAAAAACAAATTATTTTTTTCTTCGGCTCTTTGCGAAGAAAAGATTTTATCCTTTACCTTGAACTGATATTCTTTTTGTGTTTTCGTTTGGGTGTATATAATCGTTTTTTTGTACAGGTAGTTGAATTTTAATGCTTGAGGACTTTTTATGACTGTTATCTTGTCATCTGTTTTTGTTGATAGATCGTTGCGGATAGCAGCTCTTCTGTTCTTTTTATGGACTGTTGTGCCGCTCTCGTTCGCGTCGGCTTTGCCCAAAAACAGCGAGATATCGAGGATTATGAAAGAACGTAAGGCAGTAGAACAGAACCTTGCAAACTTGAAACAACAGTTGAAGGAGTATCAGTCCAAACTCAATTCGACAACTCGCAAAGAGTCACAATCTTTCAGGATATTGGAAAATATCCGCACTCAGATACTGGTGCATGAAAAGATGATCAGTGAAAATCAGAATTATCTCAAAAAGCTTGATGCGGATATTGGTCGTTTGCGCAATGAACTTCAGGGGAATCGCCAGATTTATGGACGGGTTTCTGATGATTTTGGCAGAACGGCTGTTTCTGTTTACAAATATGGCAGAGACAGGGAAATAGAGCATTTATTTGCGTCCGGGTCAGTTACTAATGCTTTGGTTCGGGCACAATACATGGGATTTTTTACCAGGGCTGTTCGCAGTAATGTTGATGAATTGCAGCAGGTTGCTGTCAAGCTTGAAAATAACCGGCTTGCACTTGAGCAAAGTTATCTGCAGAAAGCTGAAATGGTCAAAGAGCAGGAACGGCAGTTAAAAACCTGGTCGGCCACCAAAAAAGAAAAAGAGGTATTGCTGGACCGGTTAAGGAAGAACAAAGAGGCATACGCTTTACAGCTTGCTTCTGTGCAGAAAAAACGTCGTCAATTGCAGTCAAGGATAGAGTCGCTGATTCTTGCAGAACAGCGAGCTGTAGAGGTTGAAAATGAGCGGCGCCGCAGGAACCTTGAAGCACGACGGCTTGAGGCTCGGCGGAAGGAAGTGCAGCGGCTTGAGGCACAACGAATGGAGGCGCAGCGACTCGAATCACAGCGTTTTGAGACGGATCGATTGTCAGGGAAGAAGGAAAAGGAAGTTGTTTCTTCGCCGATGAAACAAGATGCCCGAAAACCTGAAACTGCTTTGCAGAGAAGTCAGGAAAAGCAGAGTGTCTCCCTGCCAGAGGAAGGTTCTTTTGATCTTGAAAGAGTTTCGGCGGATTTCGACAACTCTTTAGGTTCGTTGCCCTGGCCAGTACGCAATGGTGTTATTTCCCAGAGATTCGGATCGGTTCAGGACAAGGAGCTGAAAATTGTAACCACTAATAACGGAATTGATTTTTCTGTTCCGGTCAATACCCAGGTAAGGGCTGTTTCTGGCGGTAAAGTTGCCCAGATCGCCTTTCTTCCAACCTTCGGTAATATCGTTATTATCCGTCATCCGAAATCCTATCTTACTGTATATGCGAATCTTGGCCAGTTGAATGTAGTCAAGAACGATCTTATAAAATCACAGCAACTGCTCGGTGTTTCCGGCAAAATGCTTGAAGGCGGTTCAGTTGTGCATTTTGAGATATGGAAAGGCCGAGTCAAGCAGAACCCTGCAAAATGGCTTAGATAATAACTTTTATGGGCGTCAAAGAACTGTTCTCTACAATTTTCACACTGTTATTCCGCAACAACACGTTGTGGCGCAATTACCGGAACAACGAGGGCATCAAGGCTGATGATTTCAATGTGATCAGGGAGTATGCTGTCCCGGTGATTGCCCTTGTGCAGTTGGCAAAGTTTCCCTTGATCGGAGTGCCCCGTTCAGCAATGTTTTTTACCATTGCCATTTTTCTTATTGATATTGCGGCACTGTATCTTATTACGGGTGCAGCCATTTACCTGCTTGCGCAAGGACAACAACCGAAAAATTTCAAAGACCGGATGCTGACGGTTGTTTGTTATTCGATGACCCCTGTCTGGCTTTTTGAGCTTGTATATTTTATGGGTCCATGGAGCTGGATTTTTGCCTTTTTTGCGGTCATCTCTACCCTTGTTATCGGTAAAAATGGTTTAAAGATCCTGCTTGATCTCGATATGACTCTTTCTGCTCCTGCACTGAGAAATACAGCTCTCTCTGTGGTGATGGTCAATACGGTGGCTTATCTCCTGATAAACTCAATTATACGATTGTTCAACTTTTGACCACTTCATCATGAAGGTTCAGGATCTTCATCTCGATTATCATATTGTCGAAGATATTCTAAAGGCGTTTCTTGTCAACGAGATCCGCAAATTCGGCTTCAGTTCGCTTGTACTTGGCCTGTCCGGCGGTATTGATTCAGCGGTTGTATGCGAACTCGCTGTGCGTGCACTTGGTGCCGATAACGTCCTTGGCGTCATGATGCCTTATGCATCAAGCAGTCCGGAAAGCCTTGAACATGCAGCACTCATGATTTCCAGACTTGGCATAAGGGCAGAAGAAGTTTCAATTACGCCGATGGTTGATGCTTTTTTTACTTCTGTGCCGGAAGAGCAGTTGTTGAGAAGAGGTAACATTATGGCCAGGACAAGAATGGTTCTGCTCTATGATATCTCCGCAAGAGATGGCCGTCTTGTTGCCGGAACGAGCAACAAGACCGAACTGCTGCTTGGTTATGGAACGATGTTCGGAGATATGGCGTCTGCAATAAATCCAATCGGTGATCTCTATAAAACCCAGATAAGGGGTCTTGCCCGTCATCTCGGTATTCCGGAGCAACTTATTGTCAAGGCACCTTCAGCCGACCTTTGGGAAGGGCAGAGTGATGAGGCTGATCTCGGATTCAGTTATGAAGCTGTTGATCTGCTGCTCTATATGATGCTTGAAAGGAGGATGGATAAAAAGGCTCTTCTCGACAAAGGAATTCCGGAACCCTTTTATGACAGGGTCAGAAAGATGGTTGTCCGGAATCAGTACAAACGGATGATGCCGGTTATCGCCAAGATTTCGGGCCGGACTCCCGGCATCGATTTCCGATATGCGAGAGACTGGCAGGAAGTGAAGTAGCGATGCCCTCTTTAAAACGAGCGCAGTACCGTGTCGATCAGAAAATGTTTGTTATCTGTTCCGGGATAATCGGTTGTATAATGCAATCCTCTTGATTCACGCCGCTTGATAGCGCTTTCAATGATCAGGCTTGCAACTTTGATGATATTTCTCAGTTCAAGTATCTGTGTCGTGATTTTGGTTTTCTTGTAGTAAGACTCGGTTTCCTCCTTGAGAAAATCAATTCGTCTTTTTGCCCGCTGCAGGCGCAGGTCACTGCGCACAATTCCGACATAGTCGTTCATAACCTGCTGTGCTTCCCGTTTATTGTGTGATACAAGAATCCACTCTTCGGGATTGACGGTACCTGTATCGTCCCAGTCAGGAAAATCAATAGAGTTATCCAGTTGTTGCAATCGTTTACCAATATCGAGATATGCCCTCCAGGCAAAGACAAGAGCTTCAAGCAGAGAGTTGCTTGCAAGGCGGTTTGCACCGTGAACACCGGTACAACTTGTTTCTCCGCATGCATAGAGGCGCTCTATAGTGGTTCGTCCCCTGTTATCGGTTCTGATGCCGCCGCATGAATAGTGTGCGGCAGGAACGACCGGAATCATTTCCCTGGTCATATCGATGCCGTAGTTGAGGCAGGTTTCGTAAATATTAGGAAAATGCTCCTTTGTTTTTACAGGGTCAATATGTGTCACATCAAGGAAAACACAATCCTCGCCACTTTTTTTAATTTCAGAATCGATGGCGCGGGCAACTATATCCCGAGGAGCCAGGTTCAGGCGTTTATCATACTTGTGCATGAATTCCTGACCGTTTTTCAGTCTCAGGATGCCTCCGAATCCCCTGACAGCTTCGGAAATCAAAAAAGATTTAGCCTTTGGATGGTAGAGCGAGGTTGGATGAAACTGGATAAACTCCATATTGGCAATTTCAGCTCCTGCCCGGTATCCCATGGCTACACCATCTCCGGTGGCTATATCGGGGTTGGTTGTGTAGGGATAGATATGGCCGAGCCCTCCGGATGCGAGCATGGTGATTTTTGCAAGAATGAGTTTCGGTTGCCGCTGCCTCGAATCAAGTACGTATGCTCCGTAACAATTGATGTCGTTTGTTTTAATGCCAAGGTGGTGTTCCGTCAGCAGCTCGATGGCAAAATGGTGCTCAAGCAGTGTGATATTGGGATGGCTGTTGATGCGATCGAGGAGCGCAGTTTCAACTTCCCGACCGGTCAGATCCTGTGCGTGAACAATCCTGCTTCTTGAATGTCCGCCCTCTTTTCCAAGATGCAGGAGATGATTGTCCGAGGTTGTAAAGTTTACACCAAGTTCCGTAAGACGCTTGATATGCTGAGGTCCCTCCTTCACCATAAGGGTGACCATTTCCAGGTCACAAAGTCCCGCACCGGCATCAAGTGTATCGGCAATATGCAATTCCGCACTGTCACTGTTATCGATGGTGGCAGCGATTCCTCCCTGAGCCCAGTTGGTGTTGGAGGTTGAACTTTCCTTTTTTGTGATAATCGTTACTTTGGCGTGTTCTGCCATATGAATGGCAAAATAGAGCCCGCCTATACCGCTGCCGATCACCAGAACATCAGTTTTGATCGATTCAGTCATAACAGGGATGTGCACAGTTTGGTTAATAATGGTTGTTGTGTGGAAAATACCATAGCCGGGCCTAATATCCGTGAGGGTCTCTCTTTTAAAAGGAATAAATCGTCAATTATCGATTTTTTTTTGTTTCAGGCTTTTCAGCGCGCTGACAACAATAAGGATTATTCCTGCAAGAATAATGGTGTGCAGGTATTGGACGATATCGGGAAAGAGGTTTGCAATAAAGTAGCCGATAAGGGTGAAACAGAGAACCCAGATGAGAGATCCGCCGAGACTGAAAAAAAAGAAGAGCGTGAAGGGCATTGCCGTGACCCCTGCGAGAGTAGCCGAAAAGCTTCGTATAACCGGAACAAATCGTGCAAGAAAAACGGTTTTTGCTCCATGTTTCTTATAAAATGCTACAGTCTTTTCTAGGTGTTCGCGATGAAAGAATCGGGAATTCTTTTTTACAAAAATTTTCTTTTTGAGTGTTTTACCTATCCAATAGCCTGTCGTATCACCCAGAACTGCTCCACATACAAGGATTGCGATAACCAGATAGATGTCAAGAGCTCCTGATGCCGCGATGAGCCCTGCGGTGATGAGCAGAGAGTCACCTGGAAGAAAAAAACCGGCAAACAATCCTGTTTCGGCAAAAATAATGATAAAAAGAAGCAGGTATCCACCCCAGAGAATCAGTTCTTCAAGGCTGCGGATATTCTCAAAGGAGTCAAGCAAAATCATAGGCGGTCACTGAAATAATGGGTTGTGCCAGGACGGCCTTCAACAACAAATGGGGAACAGGTAACATGATGCCTGTTCCCCATTTGGCAAGTTGTTCAAAAAGGGAGACTGACTTTCTTGAGAAATGTCAACCTTGTTCAGATATGGTGAACCGAACGGATAGCAATTACGGCAGGAGAACAGCGCACGATATTACAGTTGTCCAGAGACCATTCTCGCCTTCTGCGGTTTCAGTTATATTGTATGAATTGATGATTTTACCACTCATCTTATAGATACCTTCGCGTTCATCCCAGTCTTTGTTGGGATCAAACTCAATACCGAGAGTGGTTGCAAGCATTGTTGCTGCCAGGTCTTCGGCATACTCACCTGATTGCTCGGCAGATTCTCCGAAAGGATGATGTTCCGAAAGATAACCGTACTGTGTATCGTCAGCAGGAATGGCGACGCCGACCGAAGCGGCAATAAGGCGATTGAACTCATTGGTTGAATTTCGAGCCATGACTGCAAAAGTGATCTGTCCAGGAGACAGATGTTTTATGCCTTCTTCAACGCTGACACGCTCACAGTGAGGAGGGAAAATACTTGATACAGTAACCAGGTTGCATTTTTCAATTTTGGCCTCTCTCAGAGCAAGCTCGAATGAGGAGAGATATTCTTTATGCCTTCCCACACCTTTGGTGAAAAATACTTTTGTTGGGACAAATGACAATGCCGTACCTCCGGATTTTATTTGTTGTTTGGAGCAGTTACTGTACCGAAATTGACGAATTATAGGAAAAAGCAGTCGTATTCAAAATGTTTTTCTTGCGGCTACTTTAAAAAACCTTCTTTTTCCTGCCCTGATAATTTGGGGTTCATTCCGGAGTTGAACACACTCCGAGATTTCAGTGATTTTCCGGTCATCGACGAGTACGGCATTCTGCTGGATCATCCGCCGTGCGTCGCTTTTCGATGCTGCAGCGCCAAGGGTGACCAAAAGGTCGATGATCGGTATCGACTGTTCGTCAAATTCAAAGAGTTCAATATTGTCAGGAGCTTTTTTATGGATGAAAACCTGATCGAAGTGGGTTTCGGCAGCTTCCGCATCCTCCTCTGAAAAGTACAATGCTACGATTTTCTTTGCCAGTGCCCGTTTGGCAGTTCTCGGGTTTTCCTTTATCTGCTCCAGAATTCTTGTAACACTTTCTTCCGGTTGTGGCACAAGAAGTGTACAATAGGTTTCAATGAGTGTGTCCGGAATAGAGAGCATCTTGCCGTACATATCAGCAGGAGGATCATTAAAACAAATGGCGTTGCCGAGTGATTTCGACATTTTTTCCTTGCCATCGGTGCCTACAAGCAGCGGCATGGTAATGCAGACCTGCGGAGCAATGCCGTACTCCCGTTGCAGATCCCTGCCGACAAGGAGATTGAACTTCTGGTCGGTACCGCCAAGTTCGATATCGTTTTTCAGGTGTACAGAGTCCATTCCCTGGGCAAGGGGATAGAGAAACTCGTGAACTGAAATTGGTTCCTGTGCACGATACCGCCGCTCAAAATCATCACGTTCAAGCATCCGGGCAACTGTATAGTGGCTTGAAAGTTTGATGACATCGGCAAAACTCATTTTCCCGAGCCAGTCGGCGTTAT
>JAAXWX010000017.1 GCA_013334755.1 Chlorobiaceae bacterium
CCATGCCCCAACAAAGGCGAACTTCTCATCATTGCGCAATGCTTCGCCCTCACTGGTCTGATACTCCTCCCTGAAATGACCTCCGCAAGACTCTTTTCGCTGCTGGGCATCACGCACCATGAGTTCACCGAGTTCGATAAAATCGGCAACCCTGCACGCTTTCTCGACTTCAGGATTGTATTCGTCCAGCCCCCCGGGAATCCGAACCCCCCGGGAAAATTCTTGACGCAATTCCGTAATCTGATAGAGAGCTTCAGTAAGACCGGCATCGTTTCGCGCCATCCCGCAATACTCCCACATGATTTTACCGAGACGACGATGGAAATGATCAACAGACTCCTTTCCGCCGCTGTTTTTAATTTGCTTCAGGCGGTCGGTGACAGCTTGTGCCGCAAGGTTGAATTCGGAAGAAGCCGTGTCAAAGCGTGGCGTATGTATTTCAGCCGCCAGATAGTTACCGATGGTATAGGGCAAAACGAAATATCCGTCGGCAAGGCCCTGCATGAGCGCTGAAGCACCGAGGCGGTTTGCTCCGTGGTCGGAAAAATTGCACTCTCCGATTGCATAGAGGCCGGGAATGGTTGTCATCAGCTCATAATCCACCCACAGGCCGCCCATGGTGTAATGCACTGCCGGGTAGATCATCATCGGCATTTCATAAGGACTCTCCGCAACAATCTGCTCGTACATCTGAAAGAGGTTGCCGTAAAGAGAGTCGATAGCGTCATGCCCCTTGCGTTTGATGGCATCGGCAAAATCAAGAAAAACCGCCATACCGGTTGACCCGACACCGTAACCCGCATCGCACCGCTCCTTTGCGGCCCTTGAAGCCACATCCCTCGGGACAAGATTGCCGAAAGCAGGATAACGGCGCTCCAGATAGTAATCACGGTCAACCTCAGCAATATCGGAAGGCTTAATCGATTTGTTCCTCAGTTTTTCCACATCTTTAATCTTTGCAGGTACCCATATTCGTCCGTCATTTCGCAGGCTTTCGCTCATCAGGGTAAGCTTGGACTGGGAATCTCCATGCACCGGAATACAGGTCGGGTGAATCTGTGTAAAAGCCGGGTTGGCAAACATCGCTCCTTTCTTGTAGGCGCTCCATGCAGGGGTCACGTTGGAACCCATGGCGTTGGTGGAAAGGAAAAAGACATTGCCGTATCCTCCGTTAGCCAGAACGACTGCGTGAGCCGAATGACGCTCTATTTCACCGTTCACGAGGTTGCGGGTAATGATCCCTCTGGCCTTTCCGTCGATGAGCACCATATCAAGAACATCGCGACGGTTGAAAAGAGTGACATTTCCGGCAGCAATCTGACGGCTTAATGCGCCATATGCACCAATTAGAAGCTGCTGTCCGGTCTGCCCCCTTGCATAGAAGGTTCTTGATACCTGAGCGCCACCGAACGAACGGTTGGTTAAAAGACCGCCATACTCCCTGGCAAATGGAACACCCTGCGCCACGCATAGATCGATAATCTGATTACTGACTTCAGCAAGCCTGTAAACGTTGGCTTCACGGGCTCTGTAATCACCGCCTTTGATGGTATCATAAAAGAGACGGTACGCACTGTCTCCGTCGTTTGGATAGTTTTTAGCGGCATTGATTCCCCCCTGCGCAGCAATACTGTGAGCACGGCGCGGCGTGTCCTGATAACAGAACACCTTGACATTGTAACCAAGCTGGCCGAGTGATGCGGCAGCCGAGGCTCCGGCAAGACCGGTACCTACGACAATGATGTCAAGTTTTCGTTTGTTGTTGGGGTTTACCAGCTTGCAGCCCGATTTGTAGGCGGTCCATTTTTCAGCCACCGGCCCTTCAGGGATTCTGGCGTTGAGGCGTGTCATTGAAAAGTGTTGTGAATGTTGTTTTCTGTGAAAAACACAGTCGTAATCGAATATTAAATTATTTTAAAAAAAAGAGATAAATAGGAACCAGACTGAACCCGGCAGCAATAAGCACCGAGTAAGCCGAACCGATAATCTTTACTGTGTCCATATATTTGCTGTGGTTCCATCCGAGGGTTTGAAAAGCAGACTGAATGGCATGATTCAGATGAATGCCGAGAAACACAAAGCAGACAATATAAAGCAGTGAATACCAGGGAGATGAAAAAAGAAGAAGGGTGCGATGGTAAAAATCGTGACTTTCAATGCCGGGAGGCGGTGCTACAAGCCCGATCTTGATAAAGTAGAAATCGAAAAAATGGAGGAGAAGGAAGATGAAAACAATGATGCCGGTATGAAACATGTACTTGGAAAAGAAGGATGTCTCCGAACTGTTACTGCACATATAAGGCACCGGTCTGGCAGCCCGGTTCTGGCCCGAAACAATCAGGCCGAAGAGTATATGGAGCAGAAAGCCTGCAAAGAGTACTATTTCAAAAACCTTGATGAGAGGATTGGTTCCCATAAAGGCTGCGGCTTCCGTAAACGTGCGACCACCATCATCTTTCAGCAGCATCAGATTGATGCCTAGATGAACGCATAAAAAGGTAACCAGAAAAAGCCCGGCAAGCGCCATAAGCACTTTTTTGGTAATGGATGAATACAATGACATAGTCTTCATACAATGGTTGTTTCAATGGGAAAGAACAGTGGATTAAATCCTTTGGACGTCAAGGTAATGTTCCCTGTTTTAACTTCCAATAATAAAATAACCATCGACTATAAATCGTCGAGAAGGGCAACTGCTCTGACTGGAGAAGCTTCAGCCCCGATAATTTTCAGTGGAAACCCGCAAAAGATGAAAGAAAAATGTAATAAGGGGTAAAGACCATCAAGATTCTCAACGATGAGCATCCCTTTTTGGAGCAACTGGGTGTGCACAGGAAAATCAATGGCGTCAGGGGCATCAACAGAAATCATATCAACACCGAGGCCTTTAAGATGAAAACCGGTAAGCCATAGGGCGGCTTCAGAGGAAAGAAGAGGATAACCCTTGTAATAATCAGAAGAGCCCCAGTATTGGCTCCAACCGGAGAAAAACAGCACAAATTCACTTTCCTTGATGAGTTCCCGGTAAGGATGAAGCGTTTCAACAGTTATCATCCCCCCGGCTCTGTCACGGACATCTATCGCGATCCCCTTTCCGGTGAACCGCTCAATACTGAAAGCATCAAGCGAGCTGCCAGACCGAAGAATATGGGAAGGAAGATCGACATGTGTCCCTGTATGGGAGGAAATCGTGATTAGCTGCTCAACAAACCCCTGTTCCTCAATTGAGGTGAGGTGCTGAAACCGTGGCCCGGGAGTACCCGGATAAGAAGGCATTCCGGATTCGATGACATGACTTAAATCAATAACCCGCATCGCCCTTACCCCTTTTATCGTTCGATCCTGAGAGTAACATAGTCAATTATCGCCTGCACAGCTACATCCCTCTCGCAATCACAAAAGATCTGATGCCCGGAAATCTCAAGCCACATGATTGACTTTTCTGATGGTTCAGTAGCTATATTATTGTACAGTATGATTGCACTTTCAGGAAGCACGGTACTTTCCCTGCGGTTATGGATGATCAGAACGGGAACATTTACGCGGACAAGCAGCCGCATGCTTTTTTTAATCAGCTCGAAAAAAGAGATAACCGCGTCAGTTGGTACCCATTTATAATGAGGAATACAATCTGCGCATTGTGGCCCTGAATAGTCATTCTTCAAACCCCAATTCTTGATAATTCTGCTAAGAAGTGGTGCGGCAAAATGAAGAGGACGACCAGGCGCGAACACGGAAACAAGCTTGATTGCCGGCGCGACAAGCACCAGCGAGTCAACCCGGTCCCGATATCTCTCTGCAAGGTTCAGAGCGATAAGCGCTCCCATACTATGGCCGATCACAATAACCCGCGTCACTTCAAGGCTGAGTTTTTGAAGCGCCTGCTCGGCATCCGCCACCCATGTCTCCCATTTTACACCACGGAGTGCCTCAGGTGTCGACGCCCCATGGCCGGTAAGCAATGGCTGACTGACTGGAACACCAAGCTCCTTGATGGACTGGTATATCAACTTTACACTATCAAGGGTCGCCGTAAAACCGTGAATGATAAGAACGCCGAAAGAACTCCGCTCTTTGTGTTTTTCAACCATGATAGCATCTTGTAATATCACTTTCCAGGTAAAACAGCATACCGCACAACACCCTCCGGTTCAGGGGATAAAAAACGTACAAGTTATAAAGGATTTTCAATTAAAAATGGCTATTTTTGCTGTAAATAAACTCCCATGAACAACACGATACATAAGCTTTTACTTGCGGGATGCATTCTTTTGCCCCTGACACTCAGCTCATGCTCATCTTCGAAGCTTGACATCAGCGGTATTTCACCTGAGGAAGCGTACAGACTGGGTAAAATAAAGAATACACCTTATGTTATCAACGGCAGAGTTTATGTTCCGATGAGCTACGAAGAGGCACTCTCCTATCAAGAGAGTGGTATAGCATCATGGTATGGTCAGGAAACGCTTGACCAGCATAACGGGCAGTTAACTGCATACGGGGAAACTTTCGACCCGTCAAGGCCAAGCGCTGCACATAAATATCTTCCTTTACCCTCTCTTGTAAAAGTGACCAATCTCGATACCCGTGCATCAATGATTGTCCGGGTCAATGATCGCGGACCATTTATAGATGACCGTATTATCGATCTGAGCGCGGAAGCAGCTAAACGACTGGGGTTCTTCGAAAAAGGTACCGCAAAAGTCAAGATCGAGGTTATCTCACGCTAAACCGGGAGATACTTTTTATTTTTTCATAATCGCAGCATCATCCATAAACTTTTTAAGCCCAAGATCAGTCAGTGGATGATTGACAAGCTGGCGAATGACGCTGAAAGGTATCGTGGTGATGTCGGCACCCAGCATTGCAGCATCAACAACATGCAGGGGATGGCGCACGCTGGCGACAATCACCTCGGTCATATACCCATAGTTGTCGTATATGGTTACAATCTGCTTGACAAGCGCCATCCCTTCGGTACTGATATCATCCAGGCGCCCAACAAATGGGCTCACATAACTGGCCCCTGCCTTGGCTGCAAGTAATGCCTGATTTGCAGAAAAAACCAGTGTGGCGTTTGTGCGGATTCCCTGCGCAGAAAAATGACTGATGGCTTTAAGGCCGTTGATGGTAAGCGGACATTTAACGACAACATTTTCGTGGATTGCCGCAAGCTCCTCCCCCTCGGCGATCATCTCATCCGTCTCAAGGCAGGTAACCTCTGCGCTTACAGGGCCATCAACCATATTGCAGATTTTTGCGATATGGGCCTTGAAATCCTGAAAGGTAAAGCTGGATGGATCACCAACAATTTTAGCAATCAGAGATGGATTGGTGGTCACACCATCAAGGACTCCAAGCTCTTTGGCGGCCTTGATTTCGTCAAGATTAGCGGTATCAATAAAAAATTTCATTCTCTCTCCTCAAACGTTTATCTGTTGACGATCCAGCATGGTATTGAAGTTTTTAGCCTTGCGTCCCTCCCAGCTGCGTTTGTGATAGGCATAGCCGGCAATCAGTGGCAAAGCAATGGTTGCTTCAGCAAAGACCATCTGTTCGTGAACGGTATCAACCTTGCCCCATGAGCTAGCCTCCTTGAGGGTTGAACCCGACAACGCTCCATCACGCTCATCAGCAACAGTGATCTGTACGGCATAGGTATGCATGGAGACATCGTCGTGACCGAGAACCTCTGCGGCAACCACAATATCCTGGGTAAAGTTTTTCGGTACACCACCGCCAATCATGAAAATACCTGTCTTGTCATTCTCGATCTTGATTCTGGTCAGTTCTCGAAAATCCTTGACAGAATCTATTGAAACATGTTTTTCGGGATTATTCCACTGGTGGTGAACCAGGCCAAATCCGGCGGAGCAGTCTGAAAAGGCTGGACAGAATATCGGTACACCCTTCTCGTAAGCCTTGTAGACAATGGAATTTCTGTCGAGGTTATTCGCCTCTATATATTTAGCCATCTCCACAATAAATTCGCGCGAAGAGTATGCCCCGGGTTCCATGGCGTTGGCAATAATTGCTGTTGTATCATCACAGACCCGAAGATCATCCTCGTCAATATAGGTATCGTAAATACGATCAATATGGAGCTCCCTGAGAATGGCATCATCCATAAACTGGGTACCCTTGTAGTGACGGAATCCAAGTGCTTCAAAAAAATCCTGATCAACAATATTTGCACCGGTGGAAACAATGGCATCAACCATATTGTTGTCAATCATGTCAATAATGATTTGCTTCAACCCTGCACTGATCAATGAACCTGCAAGGGTGAGAATAACGGCGCACTCCTTGTCCTGCTGCATGAGATCAACAATCGATGCTGCTCTTGACAGATTGCGTGCCTGAAAAGCGGTTTCTCCCATCTGGTCAATGAGAGGAACAATATTCAGTTGTTTAATATCAATATGGCAAACCGGCGCGCTCAGTAACTCCTCTTTTGTGAATTCTGACTGCATAACTCTACTCCCAACACAATTATAAGTGACACAACAAAAAAAGAGAGTAAGCTTGCTATATCACACACTCAAATTACCGGATGCTGCTTCCTTCCGGATCTGACATGGTTGGGCAACTGAGTGTTGTATAGGACTTACTCTCTAATATATCGGTTTTTGAATTCTTTCATTCTTTAAGAAATCAAAAACAAGTTGGATAATATAGTCTATCACACCTTGAAAACAAAAAACAAACAAAGGCCTTTTATCTTTCTCTCAACTGTTATAACTTCCGGAGCATTTAGAGCTTTATTAGAAACACGGCCCTGCCGGAAACAACCGCACTCACAGCCTGGTTGTGCGGCATCAATAATTATTTATGGCAACACAGCGAATTTTAAGCGGGATGCGCCCTACCGGCAAACTCCATCTCGGTCATTACACCGGCGCCCTTGAAAGCTGGGTTGAACAGCAGAATCAGCTTGATGAAAAGGGCTCAAGGATCTATGAAACCTGCTTTCTCATTGCAGATTATCACAATCTGACAACCTCTCTTGATACCAGCGAAATCTATACAAATTCGCTTGACATGCTGATCGACTGGCTTGCAGCAGGCATAGATCCGGAAAAAAGTCCGGTTTTCCGCCAGTCGCAGATCAAAGAACATGCTGAGCTGTTTCTGATCTTTGCCATGCTGATCACCTCATCGCGCCTTGAAAGAAACCCGACTTTGAAGGAACAGATTCGCGATCTGAATATGGATTCACTGATATATGGCCATCTGGGCTACCCTGTGCTGCAGGCTGCCGATATTCTTCTCTATAAAGGAAACGTTGTCCCGGTAGGAGAAGACCAGATCCCTCATGTAGAAATTACCCGTGAAATTGCACGTAAATTCAACAATCACTATCCTCATCCTCTTCGGGGAGAGGTCTTTGCCGAACCTGAACCAAAAATTACGAAATTCTCGCGCCTGTTAGGCCTTGACGGAAAGGCAAAGATGTCAAAGTCTCTTGGTAACACGATTCTCCTGGCAGACGGCCCTGAGGAGGTCTTGAAAAAAATGCGCACTGCTGTAACGGATACAGAAAAAATCAGGAAAAATGATCCGGGACATCCCGAAGTCTGCACGGTATTCAGTTACCATGGCAAATTTGCCCCTAAGGAACAGCTCGCCAGCATTGAGAAAGATTGCCGAACAGGCTCGCTGGGCTGCGTGGACTGCAAAAAACTCTGTGCAGCAAATATTTCGACGGAACTTGCTCCCCTGATTGAAAAACGCCGCTATTATGAGATGCACATGGAGCTGGTAAAAGAGATTCTTCTTGAAGGCGAAGCCAAGGCAAAAGTCATTGCATGCCATACCATGCAGGAGGTGAGAACTGCCATGAAGCTTGGCGAAACAAACTGTTGTAACAACCTTTAAGCCCGATGCTGAACGACCAGAAACACGCCTTTATTTTTGACATGGACGGAGTGCTTACAGATAATATGCGATTCCATGCCGATTCATGGGTAGAGCTCTTCAGTGATTTCGGCCTTCAGGGACTTGACGCCGAACGTTACCTGGTAGAAACTGCCGGCATGAAAGGTCTTGATGTTCTCCGTTACTTCCTTGACCCGCAGATCAGTGAGACTGAAGCTGAGAGACTTACCGAGCTCAAGGATTTTCTTTACAGGGTCTTGTCGCGCCATCTTATCAAACCGATGCCCGGGCTTGAGGCATTTCTTGATACTGCCGGAGAGCAAGGAGTCCGACTTGGAATCGGCACCGGCGCCGGACAGAGAAATATCGACTACGTCCTCGGCATCCTGAACATGGCAAATACTTTCCAGGCCATTGTGGATCCTTCCCAGGTGCGTCGCGGCAAACCTGAACCTGATATTTTTTTGCGCGCCGCCACTCTCCTCGAAGTACCTCCTTCAGCCTGTATTGTATTCGAGGACGCACTCCCCGGCGTTGAAGCCGCCCGGAAGGCCGGCATGCAGTGCGTTGCTGTAACAACAACCAACAGCGCCGATGCATTCAGCCAATTCGATAATGTACTGCAGGTCATCGGCGATTTTACCCTTCTTTGTCCTGCAGATCTCCTGAGAAAGCTCAATGAGAAGCAACCCATGACCCTCTTATAAAGAATCAGATGCATGAATTTTTTCGTCCTGTCATCCATAATGCCCTTTGCTCAGCAGGCATTACGACCGACAAACCCATCAACATTGAACAGCCCGCAGATAAAAAGTTCGGTGATTTTTCTACAAACATAGCGCTGCTTGCTGCCAAAGAGTGCCGAAGAAACCCCCGCGAACTGGCTCAAACGGTTATCCCGCACTTGATTTTTCCTCCTGACACCATTGCAAGAATCGAGGTTGCGGGAGCTGGCTTCATCAACTTTTATCTTGCTCCTCTCTTTATCATGCAGTCAGTTGAAAAGGTGCTGATTGACAAAGATGAATATGGAAAAGGAAACATCGGCCAGGGCAAAACAGCTATTGTGGAATATGTCAGTGCAAATCCAACCGGTCCGCTGACCATAGGACGTGGTCGGGGCGGCGTTCTTGGAGACTGCATTGCAAATCTCTTTGAAACCCAGGGCTATGAGGTCACCCGTGAATACTATTTCAATGATGCCGGACGGCAGATGCAGATTCTCGGAGAATCCGTCCAGCTTCGTTATCTGGAACGCTGCGGCAAGGCAATAGAATTCCCATCCACCCATTACCAGGGTGGGTATATCGGGGAAATTGCTGAAAACATATACAGCAAACAGGGCAGCTCCCTTTCTGAATACAGTGATGATGTACAGTTTTTCAAAAAGGAAGCAGAAGAGATTATTTTTGCATCAATACGCAAGACCCTTGAACGCCTCAGCATCCGGCATGACTCATTTTTCAATGAACATACGCTCTACACTCCTGATGAAACAAGTATTACCGCCAACCAGAGAGTGATTGACGAACTCAGGAAAAAAGGATTCATTACCGAATACGATGGTGCGACCTGGTTTCAAACGACAATGCTCGGACAGGAAAAGGATAAGGTACTTATCAAATCCTCGGGTGAACCAAGCTACCGTCTGCCTGATATTGCCTATCATATAACAAAGTTTGAGCGCGGCTTCGACATGATCGTCAATGTTTTCGGTGCTGATCATATCGATGAATATCCTGACGTACTTGAAGCACTGAACATTCTCGGTTATGATACCCAGAGGATCAAGGTCGCCATCAACCAGTTTGTGACCACGACTGTTGACGGACAAACCCTTAAAATGTCAACAAGAAAAGGCAATGCTGATCTGCTTGACGACCTGATTGATGATGTCGGAGCAGATGCTACCCGACTTTTTTTCATCATGCGCAGCAAGGATTCACACCTGAACTTCGATGTGGAGCTGGCTAAAAAACAGTCAAAGGACAATCCGGTGTTCTATCTGCAGTACGCCCATGCAAGAATCTGCAGCCTTTTGCGTATGGCCCAGCAAGAAATCGGATTTGACCCGGCCTCCAGTTCAGATCACCACCTGCTGCAACAGCTCAGCTCTCCGACAGAGCTGCAGCTTGGATTTGCCCTGCTTGATTATCCTGATATGATAAAAACAAGCTTGCGCCTTCTTGAGCCGCAAAAAATGGTTGAATACCTGCATTCTCTGGCTGAACTATTTCACCGGTTCTACCAGGAATGTCCCATTCTCAAGGCGGAACCGGACATTGCCAGAGCAAGACTCTTTCTTTCACTGGCAACACGCCAGGTGCTGCGCAACGGATTCAGGATTCTCGGTGTTTCAGCACCTGAGTCGATGTAATTGAGTCTGCTGGCTGACTGTAAAGCCCATGCTCAACAATATAACGTTGTACTGAAAGAGGAACGAGTCGGGAAATAGAGTGGCCGGCGGCGGCAAGCGCCCTGATATCAGTTGAGGAAACCTGACAGTCAAAATCGATGAACCTGATGGCTCCTTTTTGCTGCATGGCTTCACAGGACAGAGAACTCAATTGCGCTGACAATCTGCTGAATACTACAATTTCACACAATGAAAAAAGCTTCTCGGACTCTTTCCAGGAAGAAAACTCCCTGAAACTGTCTTCACCGACAAGCAGTGTCAGCTTGTCAGCAGGATAGATGCCATGAATATAACACAAGAGATCTACGGTATAGGATGGCTGCTTTTTTTCAAGCTCCCATCCGCTGACCTCGCTGCAGGCACCTGTACGATTGATTTCCCGGGACAGAAGTTCAGCCATGCGCATTCTGTGTAGATCTGCGGTCTCTCGTTGTTGTTTGAAAGGATTATTTGAAACCGAAATAATGACTTTTTCGATGCCGAGCAACTCTCTGGCAAACAGGCAGAGAGCGAGATGTCCATTGTGCGGCGGATCAAAGGTTGCGCCAAATACTGCCAGATGCACGACTACCTCTGATCAGTTTTTAAAATGATGTTTGATTTTCTCCCTGATTCCCTGCATTTCCTTCTGCCTGTCAGGGAAAAGCTGCAGGTACTGATCGAGGGCCTGACCTGCATCATACCATTTTTTGCGCTTGACCAGGACATCAATCTTTCCTTCCCAGGCCTGTTTAACATATATGGTATCAGAATAACGCTTGAGGACTTCGTCATAAAAAACACCTGCCGCCGTGTACTTCCCGAGCTGGATATACTGCCGGGCAATAAAAAAAGTGTTCTTTGCCAGTTTTTCTCTCAGCACTGGTATTGCCTTTTCAGCATATCTCAGCGAATCTATCCGGGCATATTGTGCTTTTGCTGTCGCATAGTTCTGCTTATAGGATTCATTCCCGGGATTAATCTTCAGCAGTTCCCTGTATGTTTCAACATCGCTGGCAACCTTCGATGAATCTGACATTGGATAGAGATCAAGATAAATGGAATAATTTTCTATTGCTTTACTGGTATACTGCTGATCCAGTTCAAAATTAGGAGAGAGCTTTTCATAAGATTTTGCCAGCAGAAACTGTGATGTTCTTGCATAAGGGGTAGATGCCATTTGCTGCTGAAGCTTTGTAAACATATCAACGGCAAGCAGATACTGCTCGGAATGGAAATAAGACCGGGCAAGCAGAAAAAGCACATCATCCTCTAACGCCGTAGCCCGAGAGGTAAAAAGAAGTGTTTCAAGCGTTATTATTGCTTCAGTATAATCTTCTTTTTCGTACAACTTCTGCGCTCTTTCATAGCCTTCATTAACGCGGGATGTGGCCGTGACAACTTTGCTTGATTGTTTTGATGATGAACAGCCTGTACTCATCAGTATCCCTATCACAAAAAGCATCAAAACAGAACGTGAAAATAATCTGGTAACCAGCATAGAATAACTCCATTATCCTTTTTATAAAGAAACAAAACGTATTATACGAAACTACTGAAAAAGAAACAGCACACTCTGGGCAATTGCAGGGAGATTTCAGGGCCGGTGATGCTTTCCGGCTTAATATGAAAGACAACAAAGTGACTTTGAAGAAGGAGATGTCAAGCTGAGGCTGGGGCGTGTTTGTAATAACCGTAAACAAGAATTGTTCAAGCTCTGAAACATCACCTGCGATAACAGCTGTTCAACAATTCCAAAACGGTAAAACACACCACAAAACGACGCAACTGAACTGTAATATAAAGGATTAAGAAACTATCCTGTGGAGCTTAGGGGATTCGAACCCCTGACCTTCTCATTGCGAACGAGACGCTCTACCAACTGAGCTAAAGCCCCTTCGATTCAATGCTGCTGAATATTTTCAGCGCCGCCAGCAGCTCTCAGCTTAATAGGGCAAAAAAATAGCCCGCATAAGCAGGCTATTGACTGTTGAACTCTTCAGACAACACTGCACATCAAAAAAGATGCTTCATCAGGAAACAAGAGACTGCCTGAGCATCTGAAGTTGATGACTGATACTGCCATCATAGATCGTGTCACCGATTTTAACGGCAGCCCCACCAATAAACTGCTCATTAAGAATCATTGTCGGACGGATTTTTTTGCCGGTAAATGCAGCCAGCTTTGTAAGCAATTCGTTTGTCTGCTCGTCAGAAAGCTTAACCGCGCTGGTAACATCAACATTGATTACCCCTCTTTTTTCATCAAGAAGGATTTGAAACTCATCAATAATTTCAGGCAACAAACCTGCGCGTTTTTTTCTGGCAATAAGCTTTAAAAAAAGAAACATTTTCTCCCCGACAGAGCCCTTGAAAACCTCTTCGAGTATATGAATTTTCTTGTCCCCCTTGACGAGTGGACTCCGCAATGCATGAACCAGATCTCGCGAGTGTTCAAGAACCTCTTTTATCACTTGTAACTCAGCAACAATCTGATCAAGAAAATTACCCTCTTCAGCGGCTGAAAGGAGAGCTGAGGCATATCGACGGCTTGCAATTAGAGTTGACATGTCGTGACCGTTTTCAATTACGTTTTGTTGAAAGATCCTGTATCATACTGTCAACGATCTTTTTCTGCATATCGGCATCAAGAGCTGTCTTGATAATTTTTTCAGCACCCATGACTGCAAGATCAGCAACTTCATTTCTCAGTACATCAAGCGCACGGCGTTTTTCCTGTTCAATTTCATCTTTTGCCGTTGCAATCATTTTTTTGGCTTCTGCCTGAGCCTTTTCAGTAAAATCTGTGCGAAGTTTATCAGCATATTCCTTGCCTTCACGGATAATTCTGTCGGATTCAGCATCAGCTTTCGCAAGCAGTTCCCTGTTTTTACGCAGTATTGCTTCCGATTCATCCTTTGCCTGATGTGCACGATCAATAGATGACTGAATTCCCTTTTCCCTTTCTTCCAGCGCGTTGAGGATAGGACCCCAGGCAATCTTTTTCAGTATAAGCAATACAATAACAAATGTTACCGCAGTCCAGAAAATAAGGCCGGGGTTCGGGCTCAGAAGACTACCGGCAAGAAGAATAATTCCTGACGTAAGCATGAACAATGTTTCCGTTAACGATTAATAAAGCCCGATTACGGTCTGTAGTGATCAGCCGCAATCGGGATATCTTCTGTATCATCTGTAAACCAATCAATCTTACTTAAGAGCAAGAAGCACACAGATAACTTCACCGAACAGGGCAACACCTTCGATAAGAGCTGCAGCAATAATCATTGTAGTACGGATATCGGCAGTTGCTTCAGGTTGACGAGCAACGCCTTCAGCAGCAGAAGCCGCTACGTTACCAATTCCAAGACCAGCGCCGATTACAGCAAGACCAGCACCTATACCAGCTCCAAGAAAACCCAAACCTTCCATCTTGTAATTACCCCCGTTTATTTGTTGTAAGTTTTTTGCTAAAATAATTAGCAGTGTTAAAACCAGTCAAAAAAAGTATAAAAATAAGTGTTCTTCTTCAATAATCCTCAGCTCATTTCAATGATGTGCAACTCCTGCTTCATGCGCCTCATTTCCTTCATGTGCAGAGGCAAGACCGATAAAGAGTGAGGAAAGCATAGTAAAAATAAATGCCTGAAGAAACGCTACAAAAAGTTCCAGCAGGTAGATAAAGATTGAAAACGGAACCGACATGACGACGGCAACAATGTAGCTCTTAAGAATAAAACTGATAAAGATCAAACTGAGAATAACAATGTGACCAGCAGTCATATTGGCAAACAACCGGATAGTAAGAGCAACAGGCTTGGTAAACAAACCGATAAACTCGATCGGAATCATGATTATCCATAGAGCCGGATGAGTTCCTCCTGTAAGATGGGCAAGATAACCTTTCAGGCCGTGCGCCTTGAGGGCTGCAACCTGAGTAATGAAAAACGTGAACGTGGCAAGTGTCAGTGTCACGTTGATATTACCAGTCGCTGTTGCGCCATAGGGAACAAGACCAAGAAGATTGCAAAGCAGAACAAAAAAGAAGACGGTCAGAAGATACGTGAGGTACTTTTCATAACCCGGGCCAATATTGGCCTTGGCTACATCAGTACGAATAAATTCAACCAGCGCCTCCATTGCGTTGACAATGCCCTTCGGGGCCTGACGGGAGGTCATCTTTTTATATTTGCTGCCGACAATGGAAAAAATGATAAGAAGAATTGCCGAAACAACCCAGAGCATCACAACATGCTTGGTGATAGAAATATCAAATCCACCGACAATAATCTTCGGAAGATTGACGCTGCCGAAAGGCTCAAAGGAAAAAACATTGTTATCGAGAATATGATGCATGATAACCTCTCCCGCCTTCTCCTCTTCTGGAGCATGGGCTACAGCTGCTGGCACTGCAACAGGCTCTGCAGTCGCAGTAGTTGGCGTATTCTGAGGAACGCCGGAGGCATTTTCAGTCAGAGCAAATGCGAGGCCGTTCGCATTCAGCAATAAAAGCGCAAGGAGAGCTACAACCTTGAAGAAAGCTTTGGCCTGTATGACGTTTACCCGTTTCATGCAGTGTTCTTTTTCTGTTTATTTTTCTTTTGATACCCGAGAATTTCAACAATCACATAAATAAAGTAAAAGGCAAAAAATGAGAGCACAAAGTCGTTGACCACCACCAAATGCCGAATGATGAGCAGCGCAATAAGCATCATCAGTACCAGCATCCTGACCGTCAGCCCGCCAAAAACAACCTTGGTAAAAACCGGAGACTCCTTGTCAACGGCATATTCAAAGAGCAGGTAGCCTGTAAGTGCATTCAAAACTACCATCATCCATGCAAGAAATACCGAGTGAATATCAAAACTTCCCGGCTTAAGTCCCGTAAAGATAACCACCCATAAAACGACGGACAAAATACATAACTTTACTAAAAAATCAAACAATGGTTTCATCGATCCCTTTCTTTCTTGATTAACAGCAATAGCAGCGCAAATGCTCTATTTTTTTTTATTTGCTGTCCGCAAGACCTTCATGAGCAGAAGCACCATGCCAACCATGCCGATTGCGACTCCGGCCAGCAACAGCAGTGGAGAGGTGCCAAGCCAGCTATCTGCCCAGTATCCCAGCAAAACAAAAAATACAAAGCTTACTGCAATCTGCAAGCCAAGTCCCATATAATCGGACAAAGCCCGGGCAGAACGCCCAAACTGCTCCGAAAACCTTTCCTCATCAGGTTGAATCTGCATTGATGTCTCTTGTTTACGTTCAGTCAGACAGCATGTTCTGCTCGAAAAAGAGATCAAAACGACGGAAGGGTATTATGCCAATGATCTGAAGATAATACTCTTCCGGAAATAATAAACTCTTAACGGAAATTCTTCATCAAATAGCTGGATACAACAGAGTAAAAGCTCTATTTTATCAGGAAAAGTCATCCCCCTGAAAGCGGACGCAATACCATAACAATGGGTAATTTCAGAAATAATTCAATGGCACCGATAATAACAAATATAGCAACGCCAACATACCTGCCACAAGAATACATTGCACCTGATTGCTTCCGCCAATACCAGGAGCTCATCGCACTGCAAAGCACCAGAAAGGGCGGTGTAAGCAACGGCGCATATTCCTCGCTGAACCTCGGAAGAAACACCGGCGATTGTATTGAATACATCCAAGAGAATACCCGGCGCCTATGCCAGACAGCTTGCATTGATCCGGAACACTTGGTCAGTTCCGAACAAGTACACGGTACAGCAATACTTGTTGCTGAAAAACCCGGTCATCACCATGGTTATGACGCACTCATTACGGACAGAAAAAATCTGTTCCTCTGTGTCTTTACCGCAGACTGCTATCCCGTACTCATTTATGACCCGAGGCATCGTGCATCAGGTGCGGTTCATGCCGGCTGGAAAGGGAGCGCAGGAGGAATTGTAATAAAAACCATTGAAGCCATGCAGAGAAGATTTAACACCCTTCCGTCTGAATGCCTGGCCTATATAGGTACCGGAATTTCTGCTGAAGCATATGAGGTTAGCCGGGAAGTGGCCCTGAAGTTTCCCCCTGACAGCTACAAGCATTCCCGTTGCAGGCATACAGCCGAAAAATACCTGCTGGATCTTGGGATGGTAAACTACCGTCAACTTCTTGCATCGGGAATCCTACCATCCAATATTGAACGATCCCCCTTTTGCTCAGTTCGCGACAGTACGCTATTTTTTTCCTACAGGCGCGATCAGGGAAAAACAGGCCGCATGCTCAGCCTGATCGGTGTTCGATCACATGCTGATGCTACTTGAAAACGATTCTGACAAACAAACGAAAAGGGGACCTAACGTTGACGAAGATCCCCACTTTTTTTACATGCTTGTCCGGCCATAGGAGCCGTAAAGTTCATGGGCCTGACGACAGATTTCCTCACGGAAATCAGGATGAGCAATGGTTGCAAGTGCTTCAGCCCTCTGTCTGAGATTTTTGCCATGCAGATTAACAATCCCGAACTCTGTAACCACATACTGCACGTGCGCCCTTGTGGTGACAACTCCTGCACCCGGCTTAAGCTGCGGGACAATCCTTGAGAGCCCATTTTTTGTTGTTGACGGCAATGCAATAATCGGCTTGCCGCCTTCGGAGAGTGCTGCCCCCCGTATAAAGTCCATCTGCCCGCCGACTCCGGAATAATATTTCTGCCCGATCGAGTCAGCACATACCTGACCGGACATATCAATTTCAAGAGCACTGTTAATTGCTGTCACCCTGGGATTTTTCCTGATTTCCCGAGTATCATTAACATAATCGGAAGGAAGCATTTCTACGAGTGGATTATCATCAACAAAATCATAAAGCCGTCGAGTTCCAACCAGAAAACTTGCCACGATAATCTCTCGGTGACTTCTCTTTTTGCTGCCGTTGATCACCCCTTTTTCCACAAGGTCAATCACTCCGTCAGAAAACATTTCAGAATGAATACCTAAATCTCTGTGACCGGAAAGCGCAGCCAGGGTCGCATCTGGAATTGCCCCGATTCCCATCTGCAGTGTAGCTCCATCTTCAACAATGGATGCAATATGACGACCGATACGAATTTCGATATCGCCCATGACGTGACGAGGGGTTTCAGGAAGAGGATCATCCACATCCACCATTGCATGAATCTTGCTGATATGAAGCATTCCTTCCCCATGCGTGCGAGGCATGTTGGGGTTCACCTGGGCGATAACCAGCTTTGCGGACTGCACCGCCGCCAGAGTAGCATCGACTGAAACCCCGAGTGAACAATAACCATGACGGTCAGGTGGAGAAACGTGAACAAGGGCGACATCAAGCGGGAGTATCCTGTTATAGAAAAATGAGGGGACATCGCTTAAAAAAACAGGGATAGCATCACCATCACCGTGTTGAACCGACTGGCGAACATTTCTGCCCACAAACAGGGCATTCAATCTAAAACTATCACGATATTCCGGTTTTGCATAGGGTGCATCTCCTTCGGTGTGCAGACTTACGATTTCAACATCTCTCAACTCACCTGAGCGCTGAACCATTGCTTCGATTAATCGCTGCGGAGTCGCTGCAGCTGTATGCAAAAAAACTCTGTCTCCTGATTTAATTCTGGCTACCGCATCTTCTGCGGCAAGCGTACTATAGTACATGAAATCCTTTATGTTTGTATAAAAAATAGCATCATATCCCGTTATTTTTCCTTCGAAGATATGCCGGGGTATCTGATAAGCCTTTCTGAATTTTGTCTTCATGCTCTCCTCTACCGCCTATAATCGACGGATTGTAATCAGTATCATGCCCGGTATTTTTCTGGACACCCACTTCATGAGGATCATTAATTGATAGCTGTCTTCTGATGTAGGCAGGAATACGCAAATCCTCTTCCTGACGTTCAGGGTACAAGGATACGGTCGGTCGGACAGATGAAGGAGCCTGTCCAAGCCTTATTCCCGGTACCGGAGCAATAAATTTCCGCACTGCCGGGACCTTTCCATCGTCCTGCGACTTTGGTTTGAATCCGGTTACAATAACGGTAACCCTTATTTCGCCTGAGACCTGGGGTTCGTCTACATAGCCGTTGATAATCTTGGCATCACTGCCAACCTGCTCCTCTATGTAGTTCATGGCATCAGACATGTCTCTCATGGTTACCTCGCCAGTAATGTTGACCAGCACACCTTTCGCGCCCTTTACTGACACGCCTTCAAGAAGAGGGCTGTTGAGAGCGTCAGATGAGGCTTTCAGTGCGCGGCGTTCACCGGCTGCAGCAGCAGAACCCATAACTGCATCGCCTGCTCCGGACATAATACTGCGAACGTCAGCAAAGTCTACATTGACATGCCCGTGACGGGTAATAATATCGGCAATGCCTTTTGCCGCCCTGTAAAGAACGTCGTTTGCCATGTTAAATGCTTCTGTAGCACTTACCCCCTCTTCAGCAATACTGAGGATCTTTTCATTTTCAACCAGAATAAGGGTGTCGATGTATTTACGCAGTTCAACAATACCGCCATCTGCAATCTTCGCCTTGACCTGGCCTTCAAAGTTAAACGGCCTGGTTACAACACCGATAGTGAGGATACCCATATTCCTTGCAATTGAGGCAATCACTGGTGCTGCACCCGTCCCAGTGCCTTTTCCCATACCCGCAGCAATGAATACAAGATCCGCCCCCCGAAGCTGAGCAGCTATAATTTCCCGGTCATCTTCAGCTGCCTGACGGCCTTTGGCAGGATCAGCTCCCGCGCCCAAACCGTTTGTCGCTTTCTTGCCAATCTGTACCCTTAAGGGTGCTTTCGAGTTCAGAAGCGCCTGTCGATCAGTATTGAATACAATATATTCAACACCGCTGATTTTCCGGTCGATCATATTATTTACCGCATTGCCACCACAACCTCCAACGCCGACAACCCTTATGGTAACCCCTTTCCCCTGGTCGCTGTCAAAGAGACCGGGATCCAACTCAAATGCCATTTTATCAGTTCTCCCCTTTAAAAGGCTCTTAATTGTTCTCTCTGATCATAGATTATCCCAGAATTTTTTCATGCGATCCACAATTTTTTTACCGGCCGGCCCGGGCTCCTGTGCCTGGGGCTCTTCGCGAGCGGCTTGAGATGCATCTGCAGGAAGCACCTCAGGTGTCGAAGCAAAACTGTGATCTACTGAAAGATTGTTCTGAAATGCATGGGCAACAAGACCCATGACGGTTGCGTACATGGGATTGTTAACGGAGCCCTTTATGCCTCCAGATACCCCTTCCGGGTAACCTATACGAACATCGAGGCCAAAAACATCATGAGCAAGCTCTTCGGTACCCGGCAGGAGTGAACCTCCTCCAGTAATAATTGCACCTGCATTAAGATATTCATAATAACCAGACCGCCGAACAGAATCCCTCACAAGCTCTAAAATCTCCATCATGCGGGCTTCAATGATCATCGTCAGCGAACTCTTTGGAACGGATTTTTGCGTTCGCCCTTCAATACCTTCGATAAGTAGATCCTCATCCTCACCGCTAAGCTTGCTGTATGCACAGCCATGTTTTATTTTCAGCTCTTCTGCCACCTCATAAAGAGCTCTAACACCATGGGCAACATCATGAGTAACATCGTTAGCAGCCACCTTGATAACTTCTGAGTAGCGGATTGCACCATCAATATAGATCGCGACCTCTGTAGTTCCTCCACCGATATCAATCACAACCACACCGCTTTTCTTCTCACGTTCTTTCATGACAGCCATACCCGAAGCTACCGGCTCAAAGGTAACTGCACTGATCTCCAGCCCGGCCTTCTCGACACACTGCTTGATATTACGAATCTTTGTCCTCAATCCGACAACAATATAGGCGCTGCCTCGCATGGTCGTCCCGGCCATTCCTATCGGATCAAGAAGTCCTTCCTGATCATCAACAATGAATTCCTGGGGAATAACATGAATAATTTCATGATCAATATCAAGATACCGGATATTTGTCTTGGCCTTTTCCAGAAAACGCTTCACATCAGAATCGTTGACAATCCCTGTCTGGTTGATACTGATTTCAGAATTACTATGAATACAATGAACATGCGCTCCGGAAATACCGACATTTACGCCATGAATACGAATTGAAGACTCCCGTTCCGCATCCGCAACGGCAGCTTTGATAGCTGCTACTGTCTTGTTAATATTGACAACAGTTGCTCGCTGGAGACCATCGGAATTAGAACGTCCTTTTCCAAGTACGTTAAGCTTTCCTATTTCATCTTTTTCAGCAACAACCACACAAACTTTGGTTGTTCCAATATCAAGACCTACGGCGATATTGCTTTTCAGCATTGTTCTATTCTTGCATGATTATCTCGGAGAAATGCTCTGGGGGACCTCGGAAGATACGGAATCTCTGGTAAAAACCCTGTCTCTGAACCTAAGGTCCACAGTCTCATAAGAGCTAAACCCTTTTTTGGAAACCACCTTTTGCCAGAATATCTCGAATTTTTTTAACTTTTCCTTGAAGTTCCCTTCATTACCGATAATAAAACGGGTAGGGGCCTGTACAGAAATGCAATAGGTCGCGTTATTGCTTGCCAGATGAAGTTTGCGGATAAGCAGACTCGCATAATTGGTCTCTGAAAGAGCTTCCAGAAACTGCCTGATCAATTCGACATCACGCCTGTCAAGTTGTTGCAGTCCGTTACCCGCCACTTTCAATCGGGTTATTCCAGTAATTTCAAGCAGCTCCGGAAACCTCTCTGTCAATTCTTTTTTCCCGGGCAGAAGAAATCCTTCACGATCAATAAGCATATTCCTGCCAGCAATGACCGTGCCTGCAACGGGTTCACGCTCGAAAACCTTTACACGAATTATCCCATTCATCTCCTTGCTGATCTCTACATCCCTGAGATAGGGAATCAGCATAATCCTCTTTTTCAATTCTTTCGAATCGAGTTTCTGCATGTTACTGCCCTTCAGGGCAGTCATGCATGATAAAAGATCCTTGGTAGAAACAATCGAAGCTCCTTCTACAACAAAATCCCTGACACTCACCTCTTTTTTCCAATGTGACGCATAAAAAGCTAACACCACAAGAACAACAAGCAACATCAGAAAAATAAATCCCCGCAGAAACAAATTGCCTGTAACTGTCGGGGCAGTATAACCTTTTTCCTCTCCATCACCCCCCAATGGAGAACCCTGAGTACCGAGGTCCAGCAAATATCCAGGATGTTCCTGATATTCAGAATCAGACATAAGAATACGCTTTTTCGAATCCGTTCATAACACCGCAATACTCAATGAGAATAGTCCATTACTTTAACTTTGCTTGATCTCTCTCTCTGCAAACTTCGGCGACTCTTGAGGCAAGATGGGTAATATCTCCTGCACCCATAAAAAGAAGCATATTTCCATTGACTGAAAGCGCTGTGAGAGCTAAAAAAAGGCTTTCCATATCGGCAATAAATTCAACATGCTTGCCGCCAGCTTTCCGGACAGCTGCAGCCACCAACTCCCCATCCACACCCGGATAATCAACTGCCTTTTCACGGGCAGGATAAATATTGGCCACAAAAACAATATCAGCCCGTGAAAGTGCCCAGCCATACTCATGAGCAAATTCCCTTGTCCTGGAAAACAGATGCGGCTGAAAAATTGCAACTACTTTTGATTCAAGCCATCCGCTTTTTGCCGCTCTTACAGTCGCCTTGACTTCTGAGGGATGGTGGGCATAATCGTCAACAACCATAAGCCCGGCGCCATTATCATATTTCACCTGAAACCTTCTTCTCATGCCGCTGTAACGGCCAAGCCCTGCAATCAGCCGTTCAGGCATGATCCCCAGCTCAAGACCTGTTGAAAAAGCTGCCAGAGCATTGAGTACATTGTGGCGACCCGGAACATTGATGCAAACATCCCGATACTCTCTGCCATAGGCCTGGATAGAAAAACTGGTCCGCTGTTTTTCAAGGACAACATCAGATGCCATAACATCTGCAGGCTCATCAATCCCGAAAGTCGTATAAAGACGGTTCATCGATGGAATGATCTTTCTGATCTCAGGCCAATCGACACAACAAATCACCCGCCCGTAAAACGGCACTTTGTTGGCAAAAGCAACGAACGCATGCTTCAACTCATCAAGTGTCCCATAGGTGTCCATATGCTCGGATTCAAGACTGTTGACAACGGCAATCGTGGGAGTAAGCTTTAAAAAGGCACGATCATATTCGTCGGCTTCAATAACCATAAATTTTCCCTCACCAACCACAGTACTGCCTTTCAGATAATCAGAGATTCCGCCAATCATGACTGTCGGAGATTCTCCTGACTCAATAAGCATGGTGGCAATCATGGCTGTGGTGGTAGTCTTGCCATGCGTTCCGGCAATGCATATACCGTATTTATATCGCATAAGCTCGCCCAACATCTCATCCCGCTTGATGACAGGAATGCCCGCGTTTTTAGCTGTTATGATTTCAATATTTTCTTCCGGCCTGACAGCTGAAGAGTAGACAACAACATCGCATGATTCAACCTGCTCCGCCCGATGTCCCCTGTAAATAATTGCCCCGAGTTCAGCAAGTTTGTCAGTCACTTCGCTTGCCGAAAGGTCGGAACCTGTGACGCCGAATCCTGACTTAAGGAGGAGTTCCGCTATAGCGCTCATCCCCGCACCGCCGATTCCTACAATATGAACGCTTTTTGTTTTTCCCAGTTCCATGAATCACCTTGCTTAAAGTTTTTTTGTAAGCCCAATTATTCGCAGGGCAAGCTGACGGGCCGCATCAGGATATGCAAGCTGGCGGGATGCCGCGCCCATACCTCTGAGCTTATCTGCATCACGCAGCAGCTCAAGAATGTTTTTGACCAATACCTGTTCCCCGAGATTATCATCCTCAACCTGAATAGCCGCACCGCTTGAAACCAGCGCACGGGCATTATGGCGCTGATGATCACCGGTAGCGTATGGATATGGCACAAGAATCGCAGGCTTGCCAAGATTGGTCAGCTCTGCAATGGTTGAAGCTCCTGCCCTGCACAGCACAAGATCAGCGGCACTGTAGGCGGCCCCCATGTTTTCGATATATGGAGCAATCCATAAAGACGGTGAAGCTGGAACCTGCTTCTTCAGGCGATGAAAATCAAGCTCACCAGTCTGCCATATAAGGTTTGCCGAAGCTGTGATTTCTCCGACCCATTGAAGCACCGCATTGTTTATCGAACGAGCTCCCCGGCTCCCTCCGAACACAAGAAGCGTAGGGCGCTCTCCATACAAGCCAAAGCTTATCCTCGCCGTAGAAGAATCCTCCTGACAGAACGACCGCGCAGGATTTCCGGAGACAAAAACCATTGGTTTTTTTACAATAAATTTCCTTGCAGCTTCAAAAGAGAGATGCACTTCACTGGCCAGTAGTGAAAGTAGTTTTGTCGTTACTCCCGGAAATGCATTTTGCTCCTGAATAAGTGTTTTTTTTCGCATAAGCTGGGCAGCAAGAAGCAATGGAGCACTGACAAATCCGCCGGTACCGACAACAACATCCGGAGTTTCCCGGACTATCAAGGCAAAGGCACGACCCAGAGCCGCAACAAAATCAGCAACCACACCAATATTGGCAACGATTTCTGCAGGCGACCATCCTCTTTTCAAACCTCTGACAGGAAGAAGATGCAACTGATAACCGAGTCTTGGAACTTCGGAAGCCTCAATACCTGAGGTTGTACCGACAAATGAAATACCTGCGTCTGGAACCAGCTTCCTGAGCTCTGCGGCCATGGCTATTGCCGGATATAAATGACCACCTGTTCCTCCTCCGGCAAACAATACTTTCATCCTTTCCTCCCGTCAGTGACATCCGCCAGAACACCAGTTTCAGGAATCGTTTTCTTGTAACGTGATATGCTCATAAGAATACCGACCCCAAGTGAGTTAAACAGAAGAGCTGTACCTCCATAGCTGATGAAAGGAAGAGCAACACCGGTAGTAGGCAGCAGATGACAAGCGACAGCAATATTAACAAAAGCAAAAAGCGAAATGGCCATCGTGATCCCGCATGCAACATATTTACCGAAATTATCCGGGGCGTGCTTGGCAATAATCAGACCGCAGACCAAAAATCCCGCAAAAAGAGCAATAACGGCGATAGCCCCGACAAAGCCATACTCTTCTCCGATAACAACAAAGACAAAATCATTATAAGAGAGTGGCAAATAGAGCTCTCTTTGCTTGCTGGCCCCGATACCAAGACCAAACAACCCCCCGTTACCCAAACCTATCAATGCCTGCAGCACCTGGTAGCTCAGCCCTTTTTCATCACCGCTTATAAAAGAAAGCAAACGTTTAACCCTGTATGGAGCTGCAATAGCAAAAACCGCCGCAATAGGTATCAGAAGCGATACAGTAGCTATGAGATGACGAACACTGACTCCCCCTATAAACATAAGGATAAACCCTATTACGGCAATAAGAGATGCTGTACTGAAATTCGGTTCAAGGGCAACAAGGGAAACAACAGTCATCAGAAGGATCAGCAGGGGATAATAGGAATTATTGAGATCCTTTATATATGCCTGTTTTTCGCTGATGAGTCTTGAAAAATGAAAGATGACCGCATATTTGGCAAAGTCTGATACCTGAAATTTAAGAGGTCCGAAGCCTATCCAGCGCGCCGCTCCAGAAATAAGCCCGACCGCTTTCATGACAAGAAGAAGGGTCAGGAGCACAATGCTGGTAAAAAGAATGATTTTACTGGTCTTCCAGAATACATGATAGTCGAGCTGGGCAACCAGAAGCACCGTAACAATCCCAAGTAATGAAAAAATAAGCTGACGCCACAAAAAATACTCGGAACTGGAATACTTTGTTACAGCCCACCCCGCGCCGCTGCTGTAGACAACAACAATGCCTATGCACATAAGGATGGCAACAATGAGTACCATCAACTTTCCGGCAAATCCCTCTCTTCCTGAAGAGTGTGAAAGCTCATTATGCACGGTAACTCCTGCGGAAGCAGGGGGGTAATCGGTATTCATCATGATTGTAATTCATGAACGCATTGCTTAAACTGCAAACCGCGATCCTCAAAGTTCTTGAACATATCAAAACTTGCGCACCCGGGTGAAAAAAGCACACTCTGGCCATGTCTGGCAGCATTACGTGCCAGCAAAACAGCTTCTTCAAGTGAACCCGCAGCTTTAACAGTCACAATGCCCTGAAAGACAGAAACTATTTTTTCCTGCGATTCTCCGAGAGCAATGAGTAAAGATACCTTTTCCCGTACCAGCCCGGCAATAGTAACATAATCGTTCCCTTTATCCCGTCCCCCCGCAATAAGCACCGCCGTACCGGGAAGCGCTTCAAGCGCCTGACGCATGGCATTGATATTTGTCGCTTTTGAATCATTGATCCAGTCAACACCGTTGACAGTCCTGACATATTCCTGGCGGTGTTCAACACCCCTGAACTCCCTGAGCGATACACGAACAACGTCATTATCAATACCCAATGACCGTGCAACAGCAACAGCAGCAAGTACGTTAGAGATATTGTGGCTGCCTCTGAAACTGTTTTTCAGAAACTCTGATGTCTTGATAACTTGGTCATACCCCACAGCAGAATTTACAACAATGGTGTCACCCTCCAGAACAACGCTGCCGGAGTAACTCTCTCCACCAGGAACAGGCCCCATACCAAACGGGATGATCCTGAACGGAAACCGGTCAGTTGCGCCAGTAAAATGCGCCCTGAGCAAGGGGTCATCCCAATTATAGATCAGCGTATCCTCCGCACTCTGGTTCTCATAAATCCTGAACTTCGCTGCTGCATACCTGTGAATGTCTCCCTCATAACGATCAAGATGATCTGGTGTAATATTCGTGATGACCGCAACGTCTGGCCGGAATGTGGGGGAACGCTCCAACTGATAACTGCTCAACTCGACAACAGCAACATCCCCGGCATTCATATCACCTACCATCAAAGAAAACGGTACACCAATATTACCGACACTGAATGCCCTGTATCCATGCCGAAGACCATCCTCTTCACAGATACGATGAACAATGGTCGACGTTGTTGTTTTTCCATCGGTTCCGGTAATGCCGACAATCCTTGCATTACAGAAAAGGCTGGCAATCTCGATCTCGCTATAAAGTGGAATTCCCTTTTCCTGCATGGTTATCACAACCTCAGCATGAGGCGGAATTCCAGGACTGATCACACAAAAATCAGCATCATATATGTCCTCTGAATGACCATCCTGTTCAAAGGAAATCTCCATTTCATGAAGACGCAACACATCCTCCGTCCCAATCCTGCCAAGTTCGCTGACCATTACTTTCGCACCCTTCCGGCAAAGCAGTTCCGCCGCTGCAATTCCACTTTTTCCTGCACCGATGACCGATACCCTTTTTCCCTTTAGATTCATTGCTCCTATCTGAGTTTTAAGGTCATAAGACTGGCAAGAAAAAAAAGTATGGTCAAAATCCAGAACCGGATCACAATTTTTTGTTCAGCCCATCCTTTAAGCTGAAAATGGTGATGAAGAGGAGCCATCAAAAAAATCCTCTGGCCTTGGCCAAACCTCATTTTCGTGTATTTGAAATAGAGTACCTGGAGAGATACTGAGAGTGCTTCAAGAAAAAATATACCTGCAATCAATGGAAGAAGCAGTTCCTGCTTGATCAAAAGAGCTATAACTGCAATAGCGCTGCCGAGAGCAAGGGAGCCGGTATCACCCATGATAATCTCAGCCGGATTGGAGTTGAACCACAGGAAACCAACACATGCCGTCACTATTGCCATACATACCACAGCAATCTCACCTCCTCCGGGAATAAAAGGAATATTCAGGTATAGAGCATAGACCGCATTCCCGGCCAGATAGGAAAAGCCTCCAAGGCCCATGACCACAATTGCAGAGCTTCCAGCAGCAAGACCATCAAGCCCATCAGTCAGATTGACCGCGTTCGATACGGCGGTGATAATAAAAATGACGATCGGAATGTAAAAATAACCGTAATCAATAGTCAGATACTTAAAAAAAGGAACACTTGTTGTAGACAGGAGCACGGAGAAAGCAGGATCATACCAGGTATAGATTCCAATCACCAACCCAAGGGAAACTTGTCCGATAAGCTTGTAACGAGCCGAAAGTCCCCCTTTTATTTTAAGCACAACCTTTCGGTAGTCATCAATGAAGCCAATGATCCCCATCCAGAGAATGGCCAGCATGATCAGCCAGACATGTGGATCATTGAATTTCGACCAAAGCAGCACTGAAACCTCAATTGAAAAAATAATGAGCAACCCTCCCATGGTAGGAAGCTCCTTTTTCTTTTTATGCTCGGGAGGAGCTTCATCCTTGATCGGTTCAATAAACCGGGATTTCAGGTATTTGATAAATCCAGGACCAGCAAACAAAGCAATAAGCAGTGCTGTAATCGCTGCGGCGCTTGCCCTGAAGGTGAGATACTCAATTAGATGGAGCCCCGGAATGTCAAATACATCGTCGATGTACTTCAGCAGATAATAAAGCATACCCTATTCTTTTCTGGTTATGGTTCTTGCATTAATGAGCGCATCGACAACCTGCTCAAGCTTCATTCCCCTTGATCCTTTGAAAAGCACGGTATCTCCTTCCTGCAATACTGTCAGCAATGCCCCGAGAAGTTTTTCACGGCTCTCGAAATGACCCCGGCAAAGTGATGGAGCCTCATGCCCAAGAAGCCGGGCCTTGTCACCAAAGGTAAAAAGTATGTCAACTGAACTTTGCTGAATATAGCGGCCAATTGCCTCATGTTCAACATCTTCCGCTAATCCGAGCTCAAGCATATCCCCAAGAACAGCAACTCTTTTCCCGGCGCAAGGAATATCGCAAAGGGCATCAATTGCCAGGCGCATCGAGTCCGAATTAGCATTGTAGGTATCATTAAGGATTCTGAGACCGCAGGTGTCCAGTACCTCAAGCCGCTTCCACCCCGGTGCAGGAGTAAGATGTTCAAGCCCATCTCTGATCTGACAAAGTGAGAGGCCAAAAAAGTGTCCTACTGCTGCTGCTGCAAGAGCATTAATCACATTGTGCTTTCCGGTAAAATTCAGTGTAACCGCTTCTGTCCCGGCTGCTGAACATAACAGAAAAGAGAGCCTGCCTTCCCTGTTGAGTAAAATCTCCCGAGCCCAGCAGGTATGATCGGGTTTTTTCTGAATTCCGTAAGTAACCTTCCCTGCCAGCCCCTCTCCTGCGAGAGTGAGCCAGGGATCATCTGTATTGACAAAAGCAGTCCCTCCGCTCTTGCTGAGATAGTCGAAAAGCTGGGTTTCCGCCGCGGCAACCCCATCAAGGTCCAGAAGAAACTCCAGATGCTCATGGCCTATATTCGTCAAAAGAGCATGAGTCGGCCTGGCAATAGCTGCAAGCAATGTCATCTCTCCTGGATGATTGATACCCATCTCGACTACTGCGATATCAGTATCGTGCCTGAGCTGTAAAAGAGTAAGGGGAACGCCGAGATGGTTGTTCCTGTTACCCTGACTCATTTGAACCTTAAAAGCGGTACCAAGTACTGAAGCAACCATCTCCTTTGTTGTGGTTTTTCCATTGCTGCCGCCGATAGCCACAACAGGAATTGAAAATTTGTTCCGGTAGATCGTAGAAAGCTGCTGCATGCCTGCAACGGGATCATCCGTGACAATAAACCCTTTTCCGCCGGGCGGCTCTGCAGATCCTTGCGCTTCATACCACTGACGGCTTACCATTGCCCATGATGCACCATTTTCAAACACAGTCCCTACAAAGCAATGTCCGTCTATATTTTCACCCTTCAGCGCAATGAAAATCTCTCCTCCCGCCACCTCTCTTGAATCAATGACCACTACAGGCGAAGCAATCTCCCGGGGCGGGAACTCAGCCCCGGCGACAACAACCTCCCCAACGCACCGGAAATCATCCACCGTCAGCACGCCTTTCGCATTTATTTGCACAAACTCTCCTTTTCCGGATATCCGGAAGCACTTTCCTGCATATATGTTTTTATAAGCTCCTGATCCGAAAAAAAATGTTTCTGACCTGCAATCTCTTGATACTTTTCATGACCTTTTCCTGCAACGAGAAGCACATCTCCCTGTTTGAGCATCAAAACCGCCCTCCTTATAGCTTCAGCCCGATCGCTGATCCTTGTATAATGGCCCCCGGTAATACCTTGTTCAATTTCATCAAGAATAACTTCAGGCTCTTCGTGTCGGGGATTGTCAGAGGTAATGATAACTTCATCAGCTAAAAGCGATGCAATACGGCCCATTTCAGATCGCTTTGTCCTGTCTCTGTTGCCACCGCACCCAAAAACAACAATAAGACGGGAACCATCAGGCTTGAGCCCTCGCAACGCTTCAAGCACCTTGAAAAGCGCATCGGGAGTATGAGCATAATCAACAAAAGCTGACCATCCCTTGCGTCCATCAACAATTCTTTCCATACGCCCGTCAACCGAGGAAACCGCAGACAGGGAATGGCAGATCTCTTCCGGAGTAAGGCCCATACCAGTACCAATAGCGGCTGCTTCAAGTACGTTCATAACATTAAAGACTCCCGGAAGACTGACCCGCATAGTCATCCGCGAATCAGGGAAATGAAGGTCAACAGTACTTGAATCAATGGTACTCTGAAGAATGTCGGCCATAAAACGCCTGCCGCACGCAATGATGGAATGAACCCCTTGCTGCAACGTACAACAGTATATTTTATCATGCGCAAGCCCTGCTGCCATCTGTATGGCATAGGGATCATCAATATTTATAACAGCAAACCCTTCCGGGGAGAGCTGGCCAAACAGCTTCTGTTTGGCTGAAGCGTATTCCTGCATGGTTTGATGAAAATCGAGATGCTCCCGGGTCAGATTGGTGAAAAGTGCTGCATGAAACCTGATGCCATATACCCTCTGCAGTACAAGTGCATGAGAAGAGACCTCCATAACGACCGCCCGGCATCCCGCTTCCAGCATCTGACTGAAAAGAGCATGCAGACCATGAGCCTCGGGAGTGGTACGATCAAGCGGTATTTCCCGCTCAGCAATCCGGCAAAGATTGGTCCCGATATAACCTGTAGATATACCATTAGCATTGAGCATTGCCATGATCAATTTTGCAGTTGTGGTTTTACCGTTGGTACCGGTGACCCCGATAATCTGCAGGCGGTCGGAAGCCCTTCCATAAAAAATTCGAGCCACTTCGGCCAGTGCCTTACGTGCATCAGATACTTTAATATACAGGCAGGATGAGTCGGTATCAGGCGGGAATTCTTCGCAGATAACTGCTACTGCCCCACGCTCAACTGCATTTTGGATAAACTGGTGGCCGTCCAGGCAATAGCCTCTTACCGCAACAAAAAGTGTACCATCATGAACCTCACGAGAATCACTGGTAACCATCTGTATCACACCACCGATACTTGATGTTCCATCAAGCGCCAAATAATTAATCTCCTTGAGCAACTCCTCCAGTTGCACCATCTCTCTGCCGACGCGCTCTATTGATGCAGCCATGAGGATTTTCCCTTGATTTTCCTTGATGCAAGCGTCACTTTTATAACCTTCTCCTTTACAACCCTGCTGGAAGGCGCAATACTCTGGCTGACAACAACCCCGTCAAAATCTCCCGAATATTCCATCCCCAGATTCAGCCATTTCAACAGGCTCTGGGCATCACGCCCCTTAAGTCCGCGAAGTTCAGGAACCACTACCGTCACAATTGAATCAATGATCGACTTTTCAGGAGAGCGGATAGCAAGATTTTTCTGCATCTCCTCAGAACAGGCAATCATTCTTGATGCGATGCCAGAAAAAACCGGGGCAGCTACGGTTGCCGCATAATACGCGGTTTTCGGATTTTCAACAATCACAATAATAGCATATCGGGGAGCCTCTACAGGAAAATAGCCGACAAATGATGAGACATATACCGGGTTGGCATATGAACCTCCGGCAGCACGCCTTGCTGTTCCGGTCTTGCCCGCAACAGTCACACCCGGCACTGCAGCATTTTTTGCTGTTCCACTGTCAACAACGGCCTTAAAATACTCTTTGCCGAGATATCTTGCCGCTTCTACAGAAACCACCCTCTGGACCTTTTCAGGGGCTCTCTCCTGGACAACCTGGCCTTGAGCATCAATAACACGCTTGATGATAAACGGCTTCATTAACTCACCGTCATTGGCAATTGCCGCATAGGCCTGCAATATCTGAAGCGGGGTGGCCATCACCTGATAGCCATAACCCATCCAGGGGAGCGTTGTCCGATCCCATCTGGAAAGTGGCCGCACAATCCCCGGTGCTTCACCAACAAGTCCAATACCGGTTTTCTTCCCAAATCCGAAATTTCTTGTATAGGCATAGAATGTCTCACGCCCAACCTCCATCGCTGTTTTAGCGGCCACAATATTACTGGAATACATGATCGCCTGACGGAACGTTATGTTACCATAGGATTCATGATCCCTGATCCTGAGGTTGTATATCGGGAACACGCCATTATTGGCAAATACCTTATCATTAGCTTTTCTTTTAAGTACTTCCGTTGCTGCGGAAGCCATGACCAGTTTGAACGTTGAGCCTGGTTCATACATCTCAGTCACAGCACGGTTTCGAGAATTCTGGCGAGTCCAGGTCTCTCTATGATTAAGATCAAAAGCAGGATTGTTGGCCATGGCAAGTATCTCTCCGGTACGGACATCCATGACAATACTTGACGCTGCATCAGCCTGAAACGCATTGACCGCCTTTGCAAGTTCATCTTCAACAATACTTTGAATATCCCCATCAATAGTCAACTGTACCGTATTGCCTTTTATCGGATCCTGCTGCTGAGCATCGGGTGCCGGATAACGGATTCCAGTGGCCGATCGTTGAAAAATTCTCGTTCCATCACGCCCTTTCAACGCTTTATTAAGCTGTAGCTCGAGCCCGCTGCTTCCTTCACTTTCACTCTTGACGCTGCCGATAGAGCCGATCACCTGGGCGGCGACATTCAGGTAATACCGCTGTTGCTCTCTGTCAAACCACACTCCGGGAATTTTTTCCTGCATAAACTGCATAAGCGGCAAGGCTTTTGCTACAGGTATTTTTCGACCAAGCACAGCCACACCTTTACGACGATGCAGCTCATGAAGATAAAACGACTTGCTTCGCCCAAAATGGCGGGCAAACAGGGCTGCAACTGTAGCGGAATTATCATATTTTTTCTGCTTATTGCTCTTCTTGTCCATTACCGGCTTGCCATTTTTATCAAACAAGGGGGTATTGCGGACAATCGAAGGATCGGCATAGAAGGAGATGGATTCTATACTTTCCGCCAGCATACGTGAATGCCTGTCAAGTATTGCCCCCCTCTGGGCGCGCTCAGTGACCACCCGCTCATACTGTTTCGCTGCTTTTTGCTTGTATTTCCTGGCATTGATCACTTGAATATTGAGCAGCATGCCAATAATTGCAGCAATAAAAATCGAAAAAACAATAACGACAATACCAAGGCGCTTACCGAACTCTTGATCATCCAGCCTCTTGATGTTCTGCTGATCATCCATGATCAATCCCGTTCATTTAACGACAAATCATTCATGGCATAAGTTCAACCGGAGGGATGCTTGAAGGAACGAGTCCAAGTGCAACAGCATCTTGAGCAATATTTCTGATACTATGCAATTCATCAATTTTGAGTTCCTGTGAAGTAATAACGCTTGAGGTCATCTGTATCTGCTCCCGTAGCTTTTCATTGCGCAGGGCAAGATTGTTGATTGCAAGATTGTTATAGGTCTGGAAAAGAATAACCCCCATTCCGGCCAGAATGTACAAAAAAGACCTCGGACGCAACAATGAACCGATATCGAATTCCAGCGTATTACTGACCAGCTCCCTGAACCCTATATTCTGAGGAACTTTAACCTCACCGGCATGGTCAGCAGCAACCACCTCGTCAGATCTTTTTTTCCCAAAGCTTTTAAAACGACTAAAATAACTTTGCAAAAAAAGCAGAACTGCAGTATCAGCCTTCACGGCAACCTCCTTCGTGAATTTTTTCTATGACCCTTAATTTCGCACTTCTTGCTCTTGAGTTTAAATCTATTTCCTCCCTTGATGCAATCAGAGGCTTCCGGGTAAGGAGGGCAACCGTACCCCATGCAAGAGGTTCCCTCAAAGCGACCCCTTTGGGGCCCCAGTCACTCCTTGCTTTTTCAGCAAAAACAGTTTTCACGATCCTGTCTTCAAGAGAGTGATAACTGATTACCGCCATCCTGCCATGCTCCTCAAGGCAATCGATCCCATCATAAAGTGCCTCGCGGAGAACATCAAGCTCACCATTCACCTCAATTCTCAAAGCCTGAAAAACTCTTGAAAGTGTCTTGATCACTTTTTCTCCTCCATGCGCATGAGCACGAATAATTCCAGCAAGTTCCTGTGTCCCGCTGATTGTTCCATTTTTCTCACGGTATGCATAAATAGCCCTCGCAATGCTCCTGCTTCTGGGCTCTTCGCCATATCGATAAAAAAGACGTGCAAGTTCACGCTCATCATATGTATTGACAATATCAGCAGCAGTTACAGCAGCATTACTATCCATCCTCATATCAAGAGGCCCTTCCTTTATATAGCTGAAACCCCGCTCAGCGGTATCAATCTGATACGATGAAACCCCGAGATCAAGCAGAATCCCGGTAACCTTAGGCTCTAAACCCTCTTCACTGCAGACCTTTTTAATGATTCCCTCAATATCAAGGAAATTTCCTTTCACAAGAACGACAGAGTCGTCATAATCCTGGAGTTTTCTTCGCGCCTCCCTTAATGCAGCATCGTCCTGATCAATCCCTATCAGCAGAGAGCCTTGAAGAAAACCGGCCTTAAAAAGAGCTTGCAACATCGCCAGCGAATGACCGCCGCCACCCAGAGTTCCGTCGACATAAATACCTGGCTTTCTGACCAGAAGTGTAACAATGTCGGCGACGAGAACCGGCTCATGATAGGAATCCTGTACCATGGCTTTCAGAAGTACCTGCCTGCCAGTGACCCAAAACGACCGGCACTCTCCTGCAAAAGAGCAGAAAGGCGCTGCGGATCCCAAATACTCATTTTCGTATCAGCCCCGATAATGACCACATCCTTTGTAATACCGGCATGCTCAAGAAATTCCCTCGACAACGCGATCCTCCCCTGACGGTCAAGTTCGACCGTTTCAAGACTTTCATACATCAATGTCTTCAGAAGGCGCTCTTCAGGGTTAAAATCAGAAAGACCGGATATAGATTTTCTCATACCGGCCCAGATAAACGGCTCATAAAGTTCAATCGAGCAATCAGGTGCTTTCATGATATAGAACCCTTCGACATGCTCTGATACGGCGTCTCCGATACCCGCTGAAGCCGCTGTTTCGAATTTGCGGCGAAACCTTACAGGAATCATCAGCCGACCTTTTTCATCGACGGCATGCCTCTCTTTTCCAATAAAGCCCGCCATTATAGCAATCCCTTTAACCTTCTTTATGCAAAAAGTGCAAACCTGATACAAGTTGTTATACATACAGGTCAGCATAAAAAAAGAAAAAAACAGTGACGGGGCGAACTACAAGTCCCATTTTTTACCATTTTTTGCCACTTTAAAATGTATAAAAAAGGATGCAGTAAAAAAATATTAACCTATTTTAATAGCTATGGCTGATTGATATAATTCGAATGATAACAATCCCCATGAAAACAGAGCCAAAAGAAATTGTGGTGGATGGTTATAATCTGATTCATAAGCTTTATCCCTCCCTGACCCCGGCATCTCTCGACCATCTGCGTCAGGAAACTGAAAGAAAGCTGCTTTGTTTTCAGCTGGAAACAAATTGCCTGATCACCATCGTCTATGATGGCAAAGGAAGCCCCAGAGAGAGCGCTTTCGGGGCACCTTTGCATATTGTTTTTACTCCGGCATCAAAAAGTGCCGACCTATGGATCATTGATTACGTAAAGTCGTTGAACACAAGAGTAAAAATGGTTACTATTGTAAGTTCGGACGATGAGATTCGAAGATACACAACGGCCTTCGGTGCCAAGTGTATAAAATCTGAGACGTTTGCGCTGCAACTTGCCAAGATTGAAACTGCTGTTGTCATGCGTAATGATAACCAGCGCTCCCCGAACAAGTCAGTCATAGAAAAAAAATTCAACGGGGAATTATTGAGCGATAGAGAGGTTGCCCGATGGCTGAAGCTGTTCACCCGCAAAAAATCGTAGCGACAACCCGACTCATTTTCTTATACTCTTGTTTGACAACAAAGCTTCACTCTTAACCACCGTCACTATGATGTCCGACAGCACCGTCAACAATACAGCGCATTGGCAGGAACTTGACGAATGGAGAAAAAAAATCGACACTCTTGATCAGCAATTGTCCACTCTACTATGCGAGAGATTGCATTGCGCCCAAAATATCAGCTCCCTGAAATCAAGAATTGGAGAGCAGGTTCTCCAGCCTGAACGGGAAAAAGAGGTACTGAACAACGTGCTTAACCATACCGACTCACCCCTGAAAGCCCAGACACTGGAAAAAATCTATCGCTGCATAATTGAAGAGACCCGCCTGTTTCAGCATGAGTGGAAAAACAGTCAGTCAGACATTCAGGCCAGCTAAAAAGGCTCTCCCACAATGGCATTAAAAATAATTTCCTTACGAAAACCGCTTATGGTTGGCGTGGCCATTCTGCTGACAGTATCGGCATGCCTGTTATTTATTCCAGGACTCAATACCGCACCCGGAATAACCCGCCTGACCGTGCACAGAAACATGGGAGTCAGAACCATTGTCAATGAATTATACAAAAACGGCTCGATTAGCAGCAAGTGGCAAGCACTTTTAACCCTCAGAATTATTCCACGACTGCATTATATCAAACCTGGACGATACACCATTCCGCCGGGAATGTCGAATTTCATGCTTATGTATTACCTGCATTCGCACCCGCAGGATGAAGTGCGCGTCACTCTTCCTGAAGGGCTGGATCTCAGAGCAATTGCCCGCATCCTCTCCCGAAAGCTTGATATTGACTCCACCGAGTTCATGAGGGCAACATCCAGCCCTGCCCTGCTCATCAAGCACGGCATTACAGCAAGAAATGCCGAAGGATACCTGCTTCCGGGGACCTATGACTTTGCCTGGGGAAGCACGCCTGAAGAAGCCACCGGATTTCTTATTGGCAGGTTCCGGCATTTTTATACAGACAGCCTGAAGCACTTGACCACTGAAAAAGGACTGAACGAAACCGGATTGCTGACTCTCGCCTCTATTGTAGAAGCCGAAACCCCGCTTGACCAGGAAAAGAATCTGGTGGCAAGCGTCTATCTGAACCGGCTGAAAAAAAACATGCGGCTTCAGGCAGATCCAACGGTACAATATGCCCTTGGCGGAATTGCCCGCCATCTCTATTACAAAGACCTTGCTGCCGACTCCCCTTATAACACCTATCGCCATGGCGGACTTCCGCCGGGCCCTATCTGCAACCCCGGTTCTGCTTCGATAATGGCTGTCCTGAACCCTGCCGACAGCCAGTTCCTCTACTTTGTAGCGACCGGAAAAGGAGGACATTACTTCGCCGAATCACTGAAAGAGCATAATGCCAACATCAAAAAGTACAAACTCGCCCAGCGTAATCCCACGTACTGATCGGTACAGGCAAAGGTTCCTATTAATCTCGCTGTTGAGTGATTGATTATATTTATTTATATATGTTACAGACACGGATCATTTTTTCAACCAATCACCAGAGAAATGCAGAAAAAGACCTTATCTGACATAGCAATTCAAGGCAAACGGGTATTAATGCGCGTTGATTTCAACGTTCCTCTCGATGACAACAAAAAAATTACAGACGACAAAAGAATTGTTGAGTCCCTTCCTTCCATCAAAAAAGTTCTGGAAAATGGGGGGCGCCTTATTTTGATGTCTCACCTGGGAAGACCGAAAGGAAAAGTTAATGCAGACTACTCGCTTGCTCCGGTAGCATCAAAACTTGCCGAACTTCTCGACTGCCCGGTTACCATGGCGAAGGATTGTGTCGGCACCGAAGTTATGCAGCAGGTACTTGCACTTCAGGACGGAGAAGTCATTTTGCTTGAAAATCTCAGATTTCACCCCGAAGAAGAGGCTAACGATGCCGATTTCTCAAGAGAACTGGCATCACTCGGAGAAGTTTTCGTCAACGATGCTTTCGGTACCGCACACAGGGCTCATGCCTCAACCGAAGGAATTACTCACTATGTACAGACTGCCGTTGCCGGCTACCTCATAGAACGGGAACTACTCTATCTTGGAAAAGCACTTCAGGACCCCGAACGACCATTTGTCGCCATTCTTGGCGGTTCTAAAATATCCGGGAAGATAGATGTCCTTGAAAACCTTTTCAAAAAGGTCGATACGGTGCTGATCGGCGGCGCCATGGTTTTCACTTTCTTCAAGGCACAGGGATATGAGATCGGCAACTCTCTGGTCGAAGAGAGCAAGATCGAATTGGCACTGAAAATTCTTGAAGAGGCAAAAAACAAGGGAATCAAACTGCTTCTGCCCACAGACGTCATTGTTGCAGGTGAAATTACAGCAACTGCCCCCTGCCATGCAGAAATGATTACCAAGATACCTGACAACATGATTGGTGTCGATATCGGCCCCCTCACGGTGGAAGCATACCGCAATGAAATTCTCTCCGCACGGACTGTTCTCTGGAATGGCCCGATGGGCGTGTTTGAAATAGATAATTTTGCATCGGGCACGATGGCCGTCGCAAATGCCATGGCAGAAGCAACAGCCAAAGGAGCCACAACAATTATAGGAGGTGGCGACTCAGCTGCAGCAGTAGCGAAAGCCGGTCTGGCCAACGAGATGACCCATATTTCAACCGGCGGAGGCGCAAGCCTTGAATTCCTTGAAGGCAAGGAACTCCCTGGTATTGCCGCTCTGAACGATTAACCTGTTCCGAACAGGAGGTACCATACCAGTTCGGAATTTACCTTTGAGACACTTAATTCCCGCTGCGTGTCAGCAGCGGGATGAGTAGAATTACACCTATTGATGAACTATTCAAACCAGCCTTACAGCCCCGGGGGCTTTCAGCTTATGCCTCCTGCGATCAAAGCCATCATTCTTATCAATATTGCAGTATTTGTCCTGCAGGTCATTACCCCATTCGGCGAAACTATCACCGCCCTCGGCGCACTCTGGCCTGTTGGATCGAGCAACTTCAGAATATGGCAGCCACTGACCTATATGTTTCTTCACGGCGGCGGTACCCATCTTTTCTTCAATATGTTCGCCCTCTGGATGTTCGGAGCCGAGATTGAAAATCACTGGGGCACACGCCAATTCAACACCTATTATTTCATCTGTGGCATTGGTGCGGCGATCATCAACCTGCTTGCTACCGTTGGCGACCCCTATCCCACCGTCGGCGCATCAGGTGCTATATACGGCGTACTCCTGGCCTTTGGCATGATGTTTCCGGACCGCTATATTTTTCTCTATTTCCTCTTCCCCGTGAAGGCAAAATATTTTATTGCCGGATATGCGCTCATTGAGTTTTTCTCTGGTTTCGGCAGCCGGGCCATGGGAAGCGGCAGCAACATTGCCCATTTTGCCCACCTTGGAGGAATGCTGATAGGCTTCATCTATATTTCCATCAAACGAGCCGAATGGTCATTTTCCGGATTATTCAGCAAAATCCGGTTCTCCGGAAAAAAAAGAAGTGGCCCGCGCCTTCATTCCCGGAACAGTACCGCTCCACCGGTTTCTGAATCAGAAATCAACGCCATACTTGACAAGATTTCCGAGCACGGTTATGGGTCATTAACAGAAGAAGAGCGTCGCAAACTGCTCAAGGCAGGCGGGAAATAATCTGAATGCGCCTTCAGGAGAACAACGATCAAGACCCGAAAAAGATGACCACAACACTTGACAATGCAACACAAAAGGCCGACTCAATCCTGAACGACCCCCGGCAGACAAACAAACTGCTTGACGCTGCGGCCAGAATAGTCTCATCCGGGAAATACTCCTTTCAGATTTCCGGCATAACCGGAAAAATAAAGACGCTTGTACGCATGGTTCGTTGCACTGCCAGAAAGGAATACCTTGACGTTCCCTGGCAGACCATTATACTCATAATCGCAGCCCTCATCTATTTTGTCTCTCCCTTTGACGCACTTGCCGATTTCCTTCCGCTTGTCGGGTTTGTTGATGATGCTGCCATCATTTCAGCTCTCTTCACATCAATCAGCAGGGATGTTGAAAAATTTATTGCCTGGGAAACGACAAAGACATCATCGGTTGCAGAAATCATCAACAGTTCTGAACCTGAGTAAGCGGCACGGAGCCGTCCCACTCAAAACAGGCAACACTCTCGATATGGCTGGTATGCGGGAACATGTCAACCGGCTGAACCGATAAGAGCCTGTAACCCTGAAGGCCGATCTCCTTGCCGTCACGGGCCAGGCTTGCCGGATTGCAACTGACATAGACAATCCGCCTCGGCCTGAGTCGAAGCATGGTAGAGAGCGCCTTAGGATGCATACCCGCACGCGGAGGATCGGTAATGATCACCCCCGGAGCGTCATAGCTTTCGAGCAGATCAAGCATACCATGAAAATCCTTGAGATCAACCTGGAAAAATGCCGCATTGCCCACACCATTAAACACCGCATTGGAACGTGCATCGCTGATGGAGCTTTCAACCACTTCAAGGCCTAAAACCTGACGACAATGTTTCGCCATATAAAGGGTTATCGTTCCCGTGCCGCAATAGAGGTCATAAACCGTATCATCCGCTCGCAGCCCTGCGACCTCCAGAATGCTGTGGTACAGCACCTCCGCCTGCCGGGAATTCGTCTGAAAAAAAGAGTTAGCCGATATCCGGAAATCAAGGTCGCCCAGACGCTCGGTAATGTACCCTGCGCCGCTGAGCGTAAACTCCTCTTCACCGGTAGCGACCGTATTCTTTCGCCCGGTCACATTGTTGACCACTGTCATTTTCTGCCCGGCCATCCCTGACTCAAGGTACATCCGGTAACGATCCATCAGCGCTTCGTCATACCAGGAGGTAACCAGATTGACCATAACCTCCTGGCGGTTTTCACTGAACCGCACCACAAGATTGCGCAAAAACCCGGTATGAGCCTTGGCTCCATAAGGAGCAAGAGCATTGGCCAGCGCAAACTCACGAGTCAGGGCAAGCACCCTGTTCATTGACTCCTTGGCCAGATAGCAGTAATCGATATCAATCACCTTCTCAAAGTTGCCGGGAGTATGAAAGCCGAGCGCAAACCCCTTCGGGCGGGAAAGCTGCTCAAGAGAAAGCTCCTCAGGCAGCAGGTAGCGCATGTTTGAACAGGAGAATTCAATCTTGTTGCGGTAGTGAACAGGTGATGCCGCACCCAGAACAGGCAGAACCGGGGGAGCCACAAAATCCCCGAGATGCTCCAGCGCATCTTTCACCTTTTTCTGTTTGTACACAAGCTGCGCTTCATACTTGATATGCATCAGCTTGCACCCCCCGCAAACACCAAAATAGCTGCACACCGGCTCCGTTCTGTCAGGCGACGCTTCAAGCACCTCAACAGCAATAGCCTCGATGTATCTCTGCTTCACTTTTTTTATCCTGGCCGACACCCTGTCACCAATCGCAAGCATCCCGCTGACCATAACCGCCATGCCACTGTCCAGCCGCCCGAAACACTGCTCTTTCTCCGCCAGATCGGTCAC
>JAAXWX010000063.1 GCA_013334755.1 Chlorobiaceae bacterium
GTTTAGAGTGTCAATTATTGAAAGGTTTGTTTTAAGACGTATCAGTCTATAATATATATGTTGGCCAAATAGTTTCATTTATGGGATATGCTATGACTGGTTCGTTTAGAGCAGGTTCAGCAGTGAGTCGATCTCCTGCTGGTAAATTTCTGCATTTTGCGGTTTCAGGTGGATGAGAAGCGTGTAGATTTTAATGGCTTTTTTGTAGGCGCCCTGTGCGGTAAAAAGATTAGCAAGGCTTTCAGTGGGTACCGCAATAGCCGTATCATCGGAAAAAGGCTGCTTTTGTTCAAAAATCGAGGTGGGATCAGCGTTTTCCGATGTTAATAATGGTTCAAATTTCATGAGTGCCGCAGTCAGCTTTTCAAGCTCATCAGTGACGGGATCAAACATGGGAGAAAGGGGTTGTGGTTCCTCACTTTTTGGTGAAGCTTGAAGCTCAATGAGCTCTTTCCATGCGATCTGGTTAGCCGGGGCAATTGTACAGCATTTTCGTAAATATTGGCTGGCAAGAAGGTTGTATCCAAGTCCTTTCAGCGCCTGGGCATAGAGCAGGTGAAAAAGATATGAGTCCGAAAACTCATCGGCAAATTGATCGAGCTTATCGATGCCGGACTGGAATTTTCCTCTTGATATGTCAAGTGAAACTTCCGCAAAAAACAGGTATGGTTCACTGATCATGGCCGCGAGTTTTCCAGTGCAAGCTGCAGAAGGCGTACGGCAAGTTCCGGAAACGGTATGCCGCTTGCATCCATAAGCATTGGGTACATGCTGATGTCGGTGAAGCCTGGAATGGTATTGACCTCGTTAAGGATGATGGTCCCGGTGTGTTCGTCAACAAAAAAATCGACTCTCGACATACCTCTGCAGCCCAATGCCTTGTATGCCTTGAGTGCAGCACTCCTTACCTGTTCCTGTAACTCACCGGGAATGCGTGCCGGAATAAACAGTTTCGCGGAATTGTGAATGTATTTGTCATGATAGTCATAGAAATCGCTGCCGGGTTCAATTTCACCGCACAGTGAGACTTGCGGCTGCTCATTACCAAGGACAGCCACCTCTATTTCTCTGCCTGTAATTGCTTTTTCTACAAGTATTTTTGTGTCAAGCGCGCAGGCGCTTTCAAGGGCTGAATGCAGTTGAGCGCCATGTTTTACCTTTGAGATTCCTATTGAGGAACCCAGATTTGCCGGTTTGACAAAAAACGGGTATGTGAACTGCTGTTCGATCAAGCTATGTGTCGTTTCAGGGTCAGCCTGATAATCTGCACTGAATAGCGTTATGAATGGAGCGACAGCAAGGCCTGCATCGGCAACGCAAAGTTTGGTAAGTGCCTTGTCCATTGTGAGCGCCGAGGCCAGAACGCCGCATCCTGTATACGGAATGCCGCAGGTATCCAGAAAGCCCTGGATACGGCCATCTTCTCCGTAGGAGCCATGAAGAGAAAGAAATGCAACATCAATGCCTGCAGATATGAAATCAAGGTCAAAGGGTTTCTGAGCGGCCTGTTTCACCATTTCATGAAGAGTAGCTGCAGTTGCTTCAAGGGAAGAGCTTCTCAAAAGAGCAGAGAGATCAAGGTCCAGGATTTGCCTCGCAATGCCGTCAAAGAGCCATTGACCTTCACGTGTGATATAGAGCGGAATAACCTTGTAGAGTTCTGTGCTTATATTTGCTGCTATTGATCTTGCCGAGATGATTGATATTTCGTGTTCGCTTGACCTGCCTCCAAAAATGAGCGCAACAGTTATACGTGGCATGAGTTCTTTAATGAAGATTGGTAAGGTGACGGTGATTTTAGTGAAAAATGCTTTGCTGATCGACTGCGATACATCGGTTTTCGATTACCAGAAGCCCTGAACTTCTGGCTTTTGCAGCGGCGCTATTATTCGTTATGCCTGACTGCATCCAGATAACTTTTGCTCCGATGGAGATTGCCTGATCAATAATTGGGGGAACATCAGCAGATTTACGGAAGATGTTGACGATTTCAATTTTATTTTTCACTGCCTGGGGCATTGATTCAAGAGACGGATAACAGCGGAGACCAAGTACTTCCTCAAGATTCGGATTAACAGGATATATGGTGAACCCTTGCTGCATCATATAGCGGGCAACGCTGTTGCTCGCACGTTCTGGTTTGTCGGATATTCCTGCAATGGCAATATGACGGTATGCGGCAAAAATTTTTTCGATGGTCGATCGCTCCATGAGCAGGGAATACATGGTGTTAAACAAGGTCTCAGAAAGTGAAAATACCTGTCCTGATGGATACAAACAATGTTAGACGCAAAATAGTCAGAAAATAAGTTTTCCACTCTTCGTGAGTGTATATCCAGTCGAGCTTTCCGACCGGAAACGATCTGAAAAAATGAACTGTTGTCTATTACTGGGGTTGAAGTATAAAAAAGGTTGATCTGAATGTTACGAAACGTCTATGGAGGAGGGTTTTAAGCATGATCTCTTCAAGAATTTCCGGAATACTCAATGTGCTCCTGTTCTGCTCGTTGTTCACGCTTGGCGGTTGCAGCAGCGTTTATGTCTCATCGGATTTTGATCCTGCTGTTGACAGGTCACGATACGTTTCTTATTTGTGGTCTTCAAAGGAGGATTACGCTGACACTGCGGGGGTTTCTGCCCATAATCCATTTATCTACAAACGGGTACGCAATGCTGTCGACAGAGAGCTTGCCGCACGGGGGTATGAACTGAAAAAATCGGGACCGGTGGATTTTGTTGTTGGAGTTCAGATCCGGAAAGCGCTGAAAAGCGCACTTTTTCAGGATCCTTTTTATTATCCGAGAGGCTTTTACAGAGGCCGCTTCCGTGGCCAGTTGTTTATGTATGATCCATGGTGGGGAGGATGGGATTCTCCTGCCTATGTCAGATTCTATGAAGAGGGTTTGCTTGTTGTCGATATAACTGATGGCAGAAGCAATAAGCCCGTATGGCGGGGCAGCGCATGGGGTGCACTCAGGGATCATCCGAAAATGGAAGCCGTGCAGTCGGATGTCGATCGTACTGTTTCCAAAATCATTGAACGATTTTCACCACTGAAAAAAGGGAAATAAATGACCCTTTTTTGTTGCCATTGTCTTTTCAACTATCTTCACCTTCCTGCACTTGCCGGTGAAACGGCTGCATGTTGCTTGTAGTTGCCTCTGTCTTGTGCAGGTACCTTTGCAGGCTCTGACGTTTCAGTGTGTGCGAACCTCATATTCTGATCCCCGATGATCAGAAGCGGGGTGAATGATGTTTTTCAATTATTGTATGACGGAGATTCTTTTTCAGTTGTGGCAGGGAAGTCACGTGAGGCCTGTCGTTCGTATTTGTCCGGGAGGGAAGGTGCAGTGATTCTCCCTTTTTCCAGAGTCTACTGTGTGGATACCGGTTTTCGTACCGGTGAAGAAAATATGGAGTTTGACCGGTGTCTGATGGCCGCATTTCTTGACGGTCGATTTCACCAGCGGTATGGTCGTGACTGTTGTCTCTGGCGCTTTTACGCTTGGAACCCTTATGCGGTCACCTTAGGGTACAATCAGGATGTTTCGGGTATTGATATTAATAAATGCCGTTCCGCAGGCATTGACGTTGTCAGAAGGCCTACAGGGGGGAGAGCGGTTTTTCATGCCGAGGAGTTTACCTACAGTTTTTTTGCTGAGTCTCTGACGCAGAACTCCGAGCTCTACCGGATGGTGCATGAGGTCATTCAGCTGGCTCTTGAAAGCTTTGGTATTCATGCAGATTTTTGCCGTTCGACTCTTTCACGGCAGCAGGGAACATTGCCGTCTGAAGCGGTCAGCTGCTTTACGGCATCGGCCAGGTATGAGCTCCAGGTAGATGGACGCAAATTGGTTGGTTCTGCACAGCGGAAGAGCCGTAACGTTCTTCTGCAGCATGGTTCATTGCCACTGTCGGCGCGGCATAAAGAGCTCAGCAGTTTTATTGCTCTTTCAGAAGGGAGTGCTCTTGATGAGATCAAGGATGAAATGGAAAGGAAAACCACCTCTCTGGAGGAGATTCTCGGTTATGTTCCACAGTATGGCTGCCTGGCTGAGTTGATGCTGGCTGCCGTAGGGAAGCGGCACGGTGTTGAAGCCGTGGAGCTTCATCCCGGTGATTTGTCTGACATTCTTTAAAATAACGTGAACACATTATTATTCATTAAGCATCAGGTACTATGAACAGACGCGCTCAGCAGAAAGCGGCTCATGTTACGACCAGAAGGCTGCTCGATATGAAGCAGAACGGCGAAAAGATTTCGGTACTGACCGCTTACGACTATACAATGGCAAGGATACTTGATCGTGCCGGTCTTGATGTCATTCTTGTCGGCGATTCAGCAAGCAATGTCTTTTCCGGCCACAGTACAACCTTGCCGATTACGATTGAGGAAATGATCTATCATGCAAAAGCCGTTGTCAGGGGGGTTCAGGATGAGAGCGGCCGGGCAATGGTTGTTATTGATATGCCATTCATGAGTTACCAGCTTTCAGGAGAAGAGGCATTGCGCAATGCCGGAAAAATTATGAAAGAGCATGAATGCGACGCAGTAAAGCTCGAGGGCGGACGGGTTATTGCCGATACCGTCAAGAGGATTACCGATGTCGGGATTCCCGTGATGGGTCATCTTGGCCTGATGCCGCAATCCATTTACAAGTACGGGAGTTACAGGGTCAGAGCCCAGGAAGAGAGAGAGGCGGAACAGCTTCTTGAAGATGCAAAAATTATCGAAGAGTCGGGAGCGTTTGCCATTGTGCTTGAAAAAATTCCTTCTGCTCTTGCGGCTGAAGTTACCCGTTCACTTACTATTCCCACAATTGGTATCGGTGCCGGTGTTGAATGCGATGGCCAGGTTCTCGTCATCAACGATATTCTCGGGCTCAACCGGGAGTTTCATCCCCGTTTTGTCCGTCAGTATGTCGATTTGAATACCGTTGTTGAACATGCCGTCCGTCAGTATGTCGAGGACGTCAGGCTGAGTCAATTCCCTTCTGCCGATGAAAGTTATTGATGCGGCGGGACGAGCTCCTCTTTTCTCTTTTAAAAGCTTACTGAAAGATTGTACTTTAAGTCACACTCTCTTAAGGTGGACTTTTAACTGTTATGTATAATTTTTTCCGGATGCTGGATATTTTTATGTATGGATGATGATAGCAAACACAGGGATCAGAAACGCTACCCTCCCGTTCTGAAAAATAGTTCACGGGACCGTTCACCACGGTTTCCGTTTGTATCGCGTTCATTTGTCCCTTCGGTGTTTACGGTCATGAACATGGTTTCCGGCTATATCGCCATAGTCATGGCGGGAGAGGGAAGTTTTGTGGCGGCGTGCTGGTTTATTATTCTTGCTGCATTTTTTGATACCATTGACGGTTTTGTTGCCAGGATCACCAACGGTACTTCTGATTTCGGCGTTGAACTCGATTCTCTGTCCGATCTTGTCTCTTTTGGGGCAGCTCCGGCATTTCTTGTCTATAAGTTCGGGCTTGAAGGACTGCCTGGAATTATTGGCATTTTTGTCAGTTCTCTCCTGATGGTCGGCAGCGGTTTGAGACTTGCCCGTTTCAATATCAGCATGATCGGCTATAACAAAGAGTCTTTTTCCGGTCTTCCGACACCAGCCCAGGCGCTCACCATTGCCGGCTTTGTGCTCTGGATGAACGCTGAGCCGTTTTTCCCCCGACAATCAATGCAGGTTGTGCTGGCATGGCTTTCAACGGCTCTTGCCCTCCTCATGGTCAGCAAGGTGAATTATGATGCCCTGCCCAAACCGACGGTTGATTCATTCCGCCAGCAGCCTGTTCAGATGTCGCTTTACATTTTAGCCATGTTCTGTGTACTTCTCTTTCATGCGAAAGCTTTTTTTCTTGCCATGTTGTTGTATATTCTGCTCGGTATTGCAAGGTCGCTCAAGCTTCTGTACCGTCAGTGGCAGACTTGATTTTTCCCATTCAACCATATGCGTGAACATGTCATATACTGCAAAAATAAAGGTTACCCTGCGCCAGTCCATTCTTGATGTCCAGGGCAAGGCTGTCGAGCATGCCCTGAAAAATCTTGGCTACAAAACTGTTGAATCAGCACGAATCGGCAAATATATCGAGGTTACTATCAATGAAAAGGAGTTGCTGCAGGCTGAACGTATCTGTAACGAGATCTGTCAGAAACTGTTATCGAATCCGGTCATGGAAAATTATTCCTTTGAACTGGAACAAGTCAATTAAATAGTACGCAATTATGGCTGATGTAACTGTAGGAGTCGTTGTATTTCCGGGTTCAAACTGTGATCATGATACCGAGTATGCTGTTGGCTCCTTCCCTGGCATTAAACCAGTCATGCTCTGGCATAATGACCATGATCTCCAGGGAGCGAAGGCAATAATTCTGCCGGGCGGCTTTTCCTATGGTGACTATCTCCGGGCAGGATCAATTGCCCGGTTTTCTCCAATCATGCAGGAAGTTATCGATTTTGCCCGCAAAGGCTTTCCGGTGCTTGGCATCTGCAATGGATTTCAGGTTCTGCTTGAAAGCGGACTGCTTGAAGGTGCTCTTTCGAGGAATCGCGACAAAAAGTTTCTCTGTTGCCAGACCACACTCAAGGCGGTGAACTGCTCAACGATCTTTACGAACCGTTATCAGCAGGATGAGGTGCTCTCCATCCCTATTGCGCATGGAGAAGGCAACTATTTTGCTCCCCCTGAAGTGATCAACGCTCTTCAAGAGCATGATCAGATTGTTTTCCAGTATTGCGATGCGACAGGCAGAGTTACCGATGAAGCTAATCCGAACGGTTCACTGCAGAATATTGCCGGCATTGTCAACCGCCAGGGCAATGTGCTTGGCCTGATGCCCCATCCCGAAAGAGCCAGTGAAATGAGGCTCGGATCTCTTGACGGAAGGAAGCTCTTCGAATCGCTTTTCAGCCATATTGCCGGGGTTTAGGAGGTTGTTGCAAGTCACGCAGAAATATAAAGTGTTTTCATGGCTGCTCTTTGATTTTGCCAACACTTCCTTCAGCGTGATGATGGTCACCTTTGCCTTCCCCCTCTATTTCAAAAACGTTATCTGCCTGGGCGAACCTTCGGGTGATGCCCTGTGGGGTTTCAGTATCAGTCTCTCAATGCTACTTGTCGCGTTGATATCTCCGGTTCTTGGAGCCGCCGCCGATTATTCCGGACAACGGAAGCGCTTTCTTCTTTTTTTTACTCTCACGTCGATTTTTGCCACGGCCTTGCTCTCCTTTTCGGGGCCGGGAATGGCCGTTACAGCTGTTGTTCTCTTTGTTCTTGCCAATATGGGCTTTGAAGGTGGACTTGTTTTCTACGACGCCTATCTCAAGGAAATTACTTCTGAAAAAACTGTCGGACGTGTTTCCGGGTATGGTTTCGCGATGGGATATCTCGGTGCACTCTCAATTCTGCTGCTGGTAAAGCCGCTTTTAAGCGAGGGAATTGTGCTTTCCAATATGTCGAATGTGCAGACCACCTTTCTGGTGGCCGCTCTTTTTTTTGCACTTTTTGCTACTCCACTTTTTCTCGTGTTAAGGGATGCCAGAAAAGAGAAAAGGCCGGCGATTTCTCTTGCTGCCCTCAGTTGTTCTCTCAGGGAAGTGAGACATACGGTTCGGCATATCATGAGTTACCCTGATCTTGCGCGCTTTCTCCTTGCCTACTTTTTCTACAATGATGCAATTTTAACGGTTATCGCATTTTCGTCGATCTATGCCCAGAATACTCTCGGTTTTACCACCGGTGAACTGATTGTCTTCTTCATGCTGGTACAGACAACGGCAATTGCCGGTTCCGTCATTTTCGGCTTTGTAACTGATAAGATCGGGCCGAAAAGAACCATTGTCATAACCCTCATGATCTGGTTTGTTGTTGTTATTGCGG
>JAAXWX010000064.1 GCA_013334755.1 Chlorobiaceae bacterium
TGACTTTTACGTTGTTGTTTCATTTCACTGTTAGTTTGCTGTTACCAGTTTATGTATAATACGTTAACGATTAATCTCGGAGCGTTATTTTTATCAGAACGCTCGATTTCGATGTACGTGAAACGCTCTATCTATATGCTGAGTGGGTGGGGGCACAGGTGAGTACTGAAGGGAAAAGTTGTGACTTTCGGCTCTTTTTGCTGAGAGAATCCGGTCGTATAAAGGTGATTTCCCCCGATTATTTGCCCTATCTGTTTGACATTTCGCAATGAATTTTTCCATTTCTTCTCAGGAGTGGAGAGGTTGCGGTTTTGAATAATAATCCTTCAGACGTGACTGAAGGTAGCGTAGCTTTATTGTCAATAATGTTATTTCATATTCTGAATGAATCTCTTTCTTCTGGTCTTTTGCTGTTTCACTATCTGATCTGTCTTCAGGTTCAGGAAAGTACTTCTTCAGACTCAGGATCTGTGGCTTTATTGGTGTTGCCAGACACAACATTGAACATGACAAGCAGCTTTCACTTCTGGTTTGCATGCCTTACAGAAGTAAGCTCAATGCATTCGGCTGAGAATTGTTCATCAGGTGAGCGCAGCACCTTTTTACCATTGGAGGCTTTAAGAATAATGCGGACTATGTGACAGGCTGAGGCTGTGCCATCAATTGTTAAGAATTACTAACCCGGAATACCGATCTTCGTGGAGAACAAAATATACATAGCCGGTCATCGTGGTATGGTAGGATCAGCTATTGTCCGGCAGCTTCTCAGTACTGAAAAAATCAGTATTGACAATCTCGTATTGAGAACGCATCAGGAATTGGACCTCACCAATCAGGCAGCGGTTCGGGCGTTCTTCGAAAAAGAGAGTGTGCATCAGGTTTACCTTGCGGCAGCAAAAGTTGGCGGGATACATGCCAACAATACCTATCCTGCCGAGTTCATCTATCAGAACCTGATGATGGAAGCCAATATTATTCACGAAGCCTGGCTGGCAGGTGTAAAAAAGCTCTTGTTCCTCGGATCAAGCTGTATCTATCCCAGGCTTGCTCCACAGCCCATGAGTGAAAGTGCGCTTCTCACAGGTACACTTGAGTCTTCCAATGAACCTTATGCCATTGCCAAAATTGCCGGTATCAAACTCTGCGAAAGTTACAACCGCCAATATGGTACCGACTACCGAAGCGTCATGCCGACAAATCTTTACGGTCCGGGAGATAACTATCATCCTGAGAACAGCCATGTCATTCCGGCTCTGATTCGTCGTTTCCACGACGCAAAAGTCAATAAATCTCCAGTAGTCACCATCTGGGGTACCGGCACACCTCGCAGGGAGTTTCTTTTTGTTGATGATATGGCTGCAGCCAGTATCCATGTCATGAATCTTGATAAAGCCATGTACGAGACTCATACTGCACCAATGCAAAGCCACATCAACGTAGGAACTGGTTATGATATTACAATACATGAACTTACGAAAACCATAGCGAACGTTATTGGTTATCAAGGTTCTATAGAATTCGATACAACGAAACCCGATGGTACTCCGAGAAAACTGATGGACAGCACCCGTTTGAACAATCTTGGCTGGCATGCAAAAGTCGGATTAGAGGAAGGACTGGGGTCAGCGTATAAGGATTTCTTGCAGAAACAACAATAGCGATAATTTGTAAAATCAGTGATTAAAACAATTTCATTTTCTTTCGCGGAATTCGCGGCCAAAAACTGATAATAACGATTCAATGAAAGTCGCACTCATCACAGGCATCACTGGCCAGGATGGTTCATACCTTGCAGAACTGCTTCTTGAAAAAGGATATGAAGTTCATGGCATAAAACGACGTGCAAGTTCTCTCAATACCCAGCGAATTGATCATCTCTATCAGGATCCTCATGTTACCCATCGCAACTTTGTGCTGCATTACGGTGATCTGACTGACAGCAGTAATCTTACCCGCATCATTGCCGAAGTTCAGCCTGACGAAGTCTACAACCTTGGCGCACAGAGTCATGTGGCAGTCAGTTTCGAAGCACCTGAATACACTGCTGATGTTGATGGTATGGGTACCCTCCGTCTTCTCGAAGCGATCCGCTTCCTTGGTCTTGAAAAGAAAACAAGATTCTATCAGGCATCAACCTCTGAGCTTTTTGGGCTTGTACAGGAGATTCCGCAACGGGAGACGACACCCTTCTATCCCCGAAGCCCTTATGCAGTAGCCAAACTTTATGGCTACTGGATCACGATAAATTACCGCGAAGCTTATGGCATGTATGCCTGCAACGGTATACTTTTCAACCACGAATCTTCCCGACGTGGTGAGACCTTTGTAACCCGCAAAATCACCCGGAGTCTCGCTAACATATCTCAAGGCCTTGAAGAGTGCCTTTATATCGGCAACATGAACGCCCTGCGTGACTGGGGCCATGCTAAAGATTATGTCCGAATGCAATGGATGATGTTGCAGCAGGATCAGCCAAGAGATTATGTTATCGCTACCGGAGTGCAGTACAGTGTCCGCGAGTTTATTGAAAAAGCAGCAGCCCAGCTCGGTATAAACATCAGGTGGCAGGGAGAAGGAATAGAAGAGGTTGGTATAATCGATACCCTCAGCGCAAAGTACACTTCGCTCAGCACTGGAAAAGTGATTGTCCGTATTGATTCTCGTTACTTCCGCCCATCAGAGGTAGAAACCCTCCTGGGAGATCCGGCAAAGGCAAAAGCCGATCTTGGCTGGATACCGGAAATAACCCTTGAACAAATGATTCAGGAGATGGTTGAGCATGATCTCGACCAGGCCAAACGCCATGCTCTGCTTAAAGCTAATGGCTACATTGTTGCGGTTAGCAAAGAGAGCTGAAATTTTTGTACGGACCAACTTTTTCACTATTCATGAGTTCAATAAAAATTGCCATTATCGGCCTGGGCTATGTCGGACTTCCGCTGGCAGTGGAATTTGCCAGAAAATATCATGTGACCGGGTTTGATATCAAGCAGGAACGTGTAAGCGAATTGCAACAGGGTTTTGATGCTACGCTTGAAGTCACCAACGAAGCGCTGAACTCGGTACTCTGCAAAAATCTGCATGGAAGAAACAAAGAGGGGCCGGGACTTTTTGTCACCGCTGACAGTCTCGAACTCTGCGATGCAAACTATTATATTGTTACCGTACCAACTCCCACAGACAAGAATAACCGCCCGGAGCTTACCCCGCTCATCAAGGCGAGCGAAACCATCGGCAGGGTGCTCAAGCAAGGTGACATTGTCATTTATGAATCAACAGTCTACCCTGGAGCTACCGAGGAAGACTGTGTACCTGTTCTCGAACGCTTCTCCGGACTCACGTTTAATCGTGATTTTTTTGCCGGCTATTCTCCTGAGCGGATCAATCCCGGCGACAAGGAGCATACCGTTACGAAAATAAAAAAAGTCACCTCAGGCTCAACCCCGGAATCGGCATCAAAAATCGATGCACTCTATCGCTCAATCATCACTGCAGGAACCCACCTTGCCTCATCCATCAAGGTGGCCGAAGCAGCTAAAGTGATCGAAAACTCCCAGCGCGATATCAATATCGCCTTTGTAAACGAGCTGGCGATGATTTTCAATCGTATGGGCATCGATACTCATGAAGTTCTTGAGGCTGCAGGTACCAAATGGAACTTTCTGCCCTTTAAACCTGGTCTTGTCGGTGGCCACTGTATCGGAGTTGATCCCTATTATCTCGCCCAGAAGGCGCAGGAGTATGGCTATCATCCGGAAATCATCCTTGCCGGCAGAAGGTTGAATGATAACATGGGTAAATATGTGGCATCCGAAGTAATCAAGCTCATGATTGCTAAGGATCACAAAATCAAGGGTTCAAGCGTGCTGATGCTTGGTATAACCTTCAAGGAAAACTGTCCTGATATCCGCAACACAAAAGTGGTCGATATTGCCAATGAATTGAGACAGTATGGTGCCAGAGTAGAAATCTATGATCCCTGGGCTAAGCCTGAAGATGTTATGAATGAATACGGACTTGAATGTCTTTCAATTCTAAACGGGAATCGTTATGAAGCTGTAATCCTTGCTGTTGCACACGATCAATTTAAGGCAATGCATGTCAGATCGCTAGGATCCTCTGAAAATTGCATCGTTTACGATATTAAAGGAGTCTTGAAGCAGGAAGAAGCTGATGGACGGTTGTAACAGTTGTATGTTCCAAAATACAAGATGTTATTCAGAAGGTTAAAGATATTTTTATGAAAAACACAAGGAATTAACCATTCAGGGTATGAGTATTCTTATGCTCAGGTTAATATTAATTGTTTGCTGAAAAATTATAACTTATGAAAAAACAGCTTCCCGAACTGATTAATCTGCCTAAAATTGATGATCCTCGAGGTAATCTCACTTTCATAGAAGAGGAAAATCATATTCCGTTCCAGATCAAACGAGTCTACTGGATCTATGATGTTCCAGGGGGAGAGACACGAGGAGGTCATGCATTCAGGGAGCAGCAGGAGCTGATTGTGGCATTGAGCGGCAGCTTTGATGTAGAGGTTAATCATGGGAGTGGAATCCAGAGGTTTCACCTGAACCGCTCATATTTCGGTCTTTATATTCCAAATGGCTTATGGAGGAATCTTGATAATTTCAGCACTAATGCTGTTGCCTTAGTGCTTTCCTCAACCATCTATGATGAAAGTGATTACATTCGAAATTTTGAAGAATTTTTAAGTTATACAAGTGGCAGATGACTTGAGTAGTTTCGATTATGTCTTTATGTAAAGTTGCTTTTTTATCAACAATAAAAAATCGTTTAACATAAGGTAATGAGTATTCAAAAGAAGCATAATACTGTTTACGACTGTTCAATCATAGAGTTTGAGAGTATTGAAAGCCGGCAAGGAAGCCTCAGCATTATCGAAAATAATGTCGCCATTCCTTTTGCTGTTAAGAGAGCTTTTTATATTTATGATATACCTGCGGGCAAGGATAGGGGTGCTCACGCGCATAAAACATGCCATCAACTGCTTATTGCAGCTTGTGGTAGTTTTGAGATTGAAATGGATGATGGAAAAAGCAAACGGACTGTTGCATTGAATAGGCCTTATTATGGATTGCATATTCCTCCGGGTATCTGGGCTGCTGAGAAAGGATTTTCCGGGGGATCGATTTGTTTGGTACTGACCTCGCAGAAATATGATGAACATGACTACATAAGAAACTATGAAAAATTCCAGTTACATCTCAAAAGTCAATTTTCACCCGACTGCTGATGTTCAATCGGCGAGTGTCGGTGAAAAAACGGTAATATGGCAGTACAGTGTTGTTCTTCCAAATGCAGTCATAGGGAAAAACTGCAATATCAACTGTCATGTATTTGTTGAAAACGATGTTGTCATCGGTGATGATGTCACCATTAAATCTGGGGTACAGATATGGGACGGTATGCGGATTGAAAATGGGGTCTTTATCGGTCCAAATGCCACCTTTATAAATGATATGCACCCGCGATCCAAGGTTTATTTGGAGAAATACACTGCCTCAACCCTTTGTGAAGGAGCAAGCATTGGAGCCAACGTTACTGTTTTGGCTGGTGTTAAAATAGGTAAATATTCCTTGATTGGTGCCGGTAGCGTTGTGACCCATGATGTACCTCCATACTCTTTATGCAAGGGTAACCCGGCAAGACACTGCGGGTATGTTACAAGGGATGGAACAGTGGTTCATTTGAATCTGATGGATAAGCGAGGTCGTATTTATCAACTCATCGACGGAGAACCTGTTATAGTTTTGTAACGTGTTGCATCCTTCTTTTTTTCATCAACAATTTCCTGCTCTTCAGAAAAATATTTGTGATTAAGCTCAACTTGAGCGGTTCACTGATCAGAAAAGGTTATTTATGATAAAAGTTGTTCCATACATTCCGGAATTGCGTACTGAATGGGATGAATTTGTTCCGCAATGCAAAAATGCCCCTTTTTTGTTTTTACGAAGTTATATGGATTATCACAAAGATCGCTTTGATGACTGTTCTTTGATGATTTACCGCAATGAGCGTCTTGCAGCATTGTTTCCTGCCAACAGAAAGAATGAGCATACCATAATTTCCCATGAGGGATTGACTTATGGTGGTCTGCTTATCAGTTTTGATGAATATTCAGAAAATACAATACAGTATTTTGCAGAAATTCTCAGGTATTATCACGATGCCGGAATACAAAAGCTTTTTTTTAAACAAATCCCCTCATTTTATGCTTCGGTATCTTGTGAGGATATTGATTATGCTTTATTTCTTGCCCAAGCAAAAGTTTTTCGAGTAGATCTTAATTCTACACTTGATTTACGTTCTCCGAACACGATTCCGTATCAACGCCGCAGGAAAACAGGAATAAATGTTGCAAAAAAGAATGGTATCCAGATTGTTGAGACATCCGATTTCAGACAATTCTGGAATGAGATTCTGATTCCTAATCTTCAACAGAGGCATGGTGCAAGTCCTGTTCATTCATTGGAGGATATTGAGTATTTAAGTCAGGAAAACAGTGGCTGTATACGACAGTTCAACGCATATAATGATGGCCAGATTGTGGCTGGGTGTACAATATATGAAATGAAAAATACTGCCAGAGCACAGTACTTTTCAGGTTGTAATGAAGGGAGAAAAATCGGAGCTCTTGATTATCTGATTCATTATCTCATTACCGAGGTTTTTCATCAAAAACACTATTTTGATTTTGGAAACTCAAACATTGAAAAAGGTAAAAAAGTAAACTTAGGTCTTCTTGCGTGGAAAGGAGGTTTTGGTGCCCGTTCATTTGCTCAGCGATTTTATGAAGTTGAGACATCAAACTACAAATTAATAAATCAAGCATTTATTTATATAAGTTAAACGGATATGATAAAGTTTCTTGATTTGCAGGAAATAAATCAGCAGTATGTCCAGGAACTAAAACAGGCAGTATCTGAAGTTATTGATTCAGGGTGGTATCTTCTTGGGAATAGAACCAAACTTTTTGAAGCGAATCTTGCTGAATACATTGGGTCAAAACATGCCATTGGTGTCGGAAATGGACTGGATGCTTTAAGGCTTATTCTGAGGGCTTATATCGAACTGGGTTACATGAATGAGGGTGATGAGGTTATCGTTCCAGCCAATACTTACATTGCAACCATTCTCGCCATAACCGACAACAGACTGAGGCCTGTTCTGGTCGAGCCGGATATTGAAACCTGTAACCTTGATATTTCACTTGTCGAGCGCAATATCACTGAACGTACAAGAGCCATCATGGTGGTACACCTTTACGGCAGGGTTTGCTGGTCTGAAGAGCTGGAAAGGCTGAGGGCAAAGTACAATCTTAAAATCATTGAGGATAACGCCCAGGCCATCGGGGCGAAGTTTTGTGGTGAAAGAAGCGGATCACTGGGGGACGCCGCTGGATTCAGCTTTTATCCGGGAAAAAATCTCGGTGCTTTGGGAGATGCTGGTGCCGTGACAACGAAGGACGCTGAGCTTGCGGAAGTTGTGCGCGCCTTGGGAAATTATGGCTCGAGAGAAAAGTATGTTAACGAATATAAGGGGTTTAACAGCCGTCTTGACGAAATCCAGGCGGCATTTCTCGATATCAAACTTAAATATATCGATTCGGATAATCAGAGAAGGAAAACCATTGCCCGCCACTACTGTGAGCAGATCATTCATCCTGATATTATCCTGCCTGTTTCCTGCGATTTTTCCACTATAACTTCTGACGAAAGGCATGTCTGGCATCTTTTTGTTGTCCGCACTAAAATGCGGCAAAAGCTGCAGGCATATCTTAATGAGCAAGGAATCCAGACACTGATTCACTACCCGATTCCTCCGCACATGCAA
>JAAXWX010000018.1 GCA_013334755.1 Chlorobiaceae bacterium
ACAGCTAAACCTGCGGCATCCACAGGCGGCGTCTATAAACCTCCGGTAGAACGTGCGCCCTCAAATCCCTACAAGGATTCCAGGGTCAGTGATTTGGGCGCATGGTTCAGTGAGCGATTCTACGTTGTATTACCGGTAATCGATTATTTGAAGAAAAAGGAAGTACCAAAGCACCGTCTCTCATTCTGGTACTATTTCGGTGGCCTTACCCTTTTCTTCTTCATTATCCAGATTCTGACCGGTTTGCTGCTTCTGCAGTATTACAAACCAACAGAGGCTGAAGCCTTCACTTCATTTGTCTTTATTCAGCAGGTAGTTCCCTTCGGCTGGCTTCTCCGCCAGATTCATGCCTGGTCGGCCAATGCCATGGTGATGATGGCCTTTATTCACATGTTCAGCACCTTCTTCATGAAGTCATACCGTAAACCACGTGAGTTGATGTGGGTGAGCGGTTTTGTGCTGCTTGTGCTCAGCCTCGGCTTCGGATTTACCGGATATCTTCTTCCATGGAACGAGCTTGCATTCTTTGCTACCCAGGTAGGTACCGAAGTTCCTAAAGTTGCTCCCGGCGGCGCTTTTATTGTAAGCCTTCTTCGCGGAGGTGAAGAGGTTACCGGTGAAACGCTGACAAGAATGTTTTCGCTGCATGTTGTGCTGCTTCCAGGTCTTCTGATGCTGGTACTCTCAGCTCATCTGCTTCTGGTTCAGGTTCTTGGTACATCAGCACCGATCGGTTACAAGGAATCTGGCTTGATCAAAGGATACGAGAAGTTTTTTCCGACCTTCCTTGCCAAAGATGCTATCGGCTGGCTGATCGGTTTCGCTCTTCTTGTTTACCTTGCAGTGGTCTCTCCCTGGGAGATAGGCATCAAGGCTGATCCACTTGCATCTGCACCACTTGGCATCAAGCCCGAATGGTATTTCTGGGCACAATTCCAGTTGCTTAAGGATTTCACCTTCCCCAATGGAGAACTGGTTGCTATCATCCTTTTCACCGTTGGCGCCATCCTCTGGATTCTTGTTCCATTCATTGACACCAAGGCCTCAAAAGAGGAGAGAAGTCCCATCTTTACCATCATTGGACTGCTTGTTCTGGCCTTCCTGCTCATCAACACCTATCGTGTTTATCTTGCATCCGTTGCATTATAAACGATTCAGCTCTGCTACAGAAAAAGCCCGGTTTACTGCCGGGCTTTTTTTGTGTGTTGCATAATTTCTGAAGAAGAGAAACGGGTCGTCTCTCAACCACCACTCGAAGGGTTATGCTTTCTGTCGCGTTAACTCGCCGATCTCATATCCAGAAAGAAAGGCCAGCATGTCAATTTTTTCAGTGATATCCACCCATCCGGCTATGAATGCTTCTGGTTGAACCACTTTATTTGGGGGTGCCGGTTTCAGTTTGTTCTCCAATTCCTGAAGAGTTAGCCAGGCAACCAGCACGCTGAAACGGTGTTCACGGAACCAGATTTTCTGGTGTCGTTCATCGAATTGCAGCATGCGGCCAAGATGTGGCCGGTTGAGTGTATAGAGCGTTTTTACAGGGGCGAGCATGCGTGCTTCAGCAGTGTCATCAGGTGTAATCACAGGTTGAGGAGTAAGCATGCAGACAAGCAGATCGGGCAGGTTTTCACCCGGAATGCCGATCATTCCGGATGGCGGATAGATTGCGCTGAGCGCATCACTCATAAGCCAGTCGTCAATAAGGTTTGATTGCAGTTCCCCGGTTGAAGCAATCATCTGTTGCAGTGCGTCAAGCATAATCCACTGTCTTGCAATGGTTTTATATTCTATCGATTCTTTGCTGCCCAGGCCGAGAGCGGTCTGAAGTTTTTTTGAATCCGGTACGCTTTTCAGCATATCCGGAAAGAGGAGGGCCTGCCGATAACGTTCAGCCGCCTGCGAAGCAAGATTAACAGGAACAGTAAGAGGTTTATCCATGATTTCACTGAACTGCAGGGCAACCATCCCGAGCAGTTCAGTCATAATCGTTTCAAATGAAGGCTGTATGTTGTTTTTTTCTTCAACCAATTCTCCATCGGAAAGCTGTTCAGGAGCAAGAGCTGCAGTAATAATCCTGTGCAGAGGCGAGAGGCTCATGGTGAGAGCGGAACGATCGATTGACATGGTTCCCCGCCCATTCAGATCGGCAGCAAGCCGGTCATAGGGTCTCAGTTTTGATGGCCTTGCCTCTCTGAATTCAAGGAACACGTTATACTTGTAGCCATCGAGTGCGACGAGGAGCCCATTGTCTGCAATCTCGCGGCAGGATCGGATAAACTCCATGCCACTGGAATGATCCCTGAAAATAACGAACGTGTTTTCCTCATGGCTTATGTTGAGCCCCTCGGAAAGCGAGCTTTGGCGGATTTCGTCATTCTGCCTGTAGCCGACCGATGTTTTGATCCAGCCAGTAGCCTGTTCAAAGCAGTTGTTGAAGACGACAAGGGCAGTTTCATCGCCGAGTCTGTTGGAGTAGGCGAAGATATTCTCATTGACCGCCCCTTCCGAAGAGTAGACATCATAGAGGAAAAAGTTGCGAACCTCCGCGAAGAGCGGACGTTTCTTCATGATGGGGAATATCTCGCGGTAGTGACGGCCGACAAGGTTTTCGTCAGGCTGTTCATCATAATAGGCTTTGGCGTACTCCATGCCATATTTTTCTGTAAAGCCTTCTACCTGTCCGTGACCAAACATCGGCAAACCCGGCATGGTCAGCATCATCATACAGACACCGAAATATTTATCTCCCCGACCAAACTGAGCAATAGCGGTATCTTCATCCGGGTTGTTCATGAAGTTGACGTAGCGCTTGAGAATTTCAGCATCAAATTCAAGGGTGTTCTTGATCAGGTAGCGGTAATCGGCATTATCCTCTTTCTTGAGCATGTGCATGAAGGCGCTGTTATAGACCCGGTGCATGCCCAGGGTACGGACAAAATAGCCTTCGAGCATCCAGAATGCTTCGGCAAGCAGCAGGGTGTCAGGAACTTCAAGGTGAATGCGGTCAACTACCTCGCGCCAGAACTCTTCGGGTATGGCGGCGTCAAATTCCGACATGCTCATGGCATTGGATGAACGCGAAGGAACGCCTGCGCTGTGTCCATGGAGCGGAAACCAGAGGCGCTGGATGTGTCGTTTCGCCAGTACCATGGCTGCATCGAAACGGATGATGGGGAACATTCTCGCGACCTGAAGTATTTGCTGAATTACCCCTTCGCGCACCTCGGCACTGAGGAAGTTCAGCTGGGCAGTATCGTTCCATGGCATGATGGTGCCATCATTGCCATGATAGATATATCGAGTGTCTCCGGTCAGGTAATCAACCCGCTTGAAGGTTACCGCTGCATCAGAACGGTTCCAGTATCCATCTTCAAGGTAGATGCCGTAGCGAGAGTCGCTGCTGAGGTTTGGCCCATTATAGGAGTAGTTATAATAGGGAGTGCTGGGAGATGAAAGAAACCAGTCAGGATTGTTTCGGACAAGTTCGGAATCCATACCTGTATGATTGGGTACCATATCGCTTGCGAGGCGTATGCCGCGCTGTTTTGCTCTTTGGTGGAGATTCTGATACCCTTCATAGCCACCGATGTCATCAGAAATCGTGTAATTTTCAAGTGCATATGCTGATGCTTTTGCTTCAGGATTTCCCTGGAGCTGCTTGATTTTCTGCGAGGCGTAACTTCGCTGCCAGATTCCAATCAGCCATAATGCTGTAAAGCCGCGCTCAGCGATAAGGTCAAGCTCTGTATCAGGGATATCCTGCAGTCGGTTAACAGGGCGCCGGTAAATTTTGCTGAGCTGATCGAGCCAGACATAGGTGCTTTTGGCCAGCATGACCACTTCAGGCATCCATGATGAATCGATAGAGTAATTCGCCGGAGCATTGGCATCATCCAAAGAGTTGTAATCAGGTATTTGGGCTTCTTTTTCAAACTCGAAGCCATCTTTTCGGAGTTCTTTTTCCTGGGCTATCTGCTCGAAAAAAAGGTACTTGTCTTCATCCTCGATAAAATCAATTGCACCTGCAAGCAATCCCCAGAAAGGTGATTCTCCAAGCAGTTCAGCCCAGTTCAGGCGTATGTAACGCAGTTGCTCAAGGATAGATGTTGGAGCGTGTTTTATTGGTCTGGTGAGTAACTCGGCAAGATCAATATTTTCTGGCCCGACAGGGCCCATGGCCTGCATTGAACTTCTCATGGTCATGATCAGCTTCCGGTACGCATTCTCTTTTGTCAGTTCTGCATCGGTCAAAAGATCGGAAAACTGTTCAAGAGCCGGATTCTGGTTATTCAGCCACACAAGGAAAGACTCCTCAAGCACATCTGTTTTGTTGTTATGCTGTTTCAGCCAGTCGGAGGGTGTTTCGGTTCCGGCATAAATATTCTGTGTCGGAAAGCTATTGATAAACTGCCGGAGGTATTGTTCCGATTGTTCCGGGGAAAGCTCTTCTTTCAACGCGCCATAAACCTTTTCAAGGAAATCCGGTTGCCGTGCCGCGATTGCATTCGTCATGATAGTGTGAAAGAGAGCATGCAGCAGTTTCATGCCATTGAACTGTGCCGGAAGTACTGGTTTTACATCGGCACCTTTCAGCTTTTTCAAAAAATCGTTGATGACAGCACTTTGTCTTTCGGATGTTTTGATACTTTCCTGGCCTGAGTATGGTAATGAGAGAAACTCGGGATCAGTCAGGTGAAAGAGTTCTCTGGCATGTCTGTTGACATAAAAGTGCTCTTTGTTCTGCAACGCTGGCAGGTTTTGCTTGATTGTCATAATAGGGACGCAATGCCAAAGCATTGAACTGGTTGAGATTTCAGAGAAGCCCTGAGGAATTGTCGGGCATGCTCAAGTATCGGGGATAAGGTACGGAATATCCGCAAAACGGTCTGGCTTTTAGTCTGGCAGGTTTTACATGGGTGGCGATCTGAATGCACTGCTATGTGATTTTTTTATCGATATATCGTTGAAGGTAGGTAAATCCAAGATCCTTGGCAGTGCGGAGAGCTTCAAGACCGATGGTCGATAAGGTACCCCTATTATTGTTTGACAACAAGGGTTTTGGTGAAGGACAAGGTGTTTGGGTAACCGGGCCTGAAGAGCTTATGTTTTTTCTCACTGTCTTTCCAAGCAGCAAACCGGTAACAAAAATTATTACTGTGACCGGAAACGTGTGTTTTCTGATTAGTTCGACAGGTGAAAGTTCAGCTTCAATCTCCTCTTTCAGCTTTCGGGTTCTTTCCTTGATCTGCGCCTCTTTTTCTGCAATGGTGTTCTGCAACTCATCGATGCGCGCCTCAATACCGACTAAAGGCTCATTTGTTGTAATCATGGACAGATAAAAAAATTTTCTGAATCAGGTTTTTCAAGAGTAATGGCTTGAATTTAGTGAAAAACAAAAAGCATGAAAGAAAAAGAAGACTGACGAACAGATAACCAAGAAAAGTATGACCCAGAAGCTCACCAGTCAGCAATGCAAGAGTTGTGAGCAGGTAGGCAATACCGATAATGAGTATAATGACGAGAATAGTTGCGGATGCAACTGCCGAAATTTTCTCAGTCAGTTCAATCTTGAGCAGTTCGAATTTTGCTTCTACAATAGCTATCACGTCATCGTAAGTTGATGCTACCGTATCATCAAGAAGTTTAGGAATACCGGTACGTTTGCGTTTCAATGACGTTGAACCCTGCTCCATTTCTGCTTGACGGTTCATCATGTTATCTGATTATCTGTGCTTGTTATCGCCTTTTTTTATGAAAAGTCCGAACAAGGTACCTGCACCCAGCGTAATAAGCATCGCCTGTGTCGGATTTTTTTTGATATAACTCCTTGCTTTTTCAGCTTGTTTCAGAAGCCATTCATATGACTCACTCTCCTTGAAACAGGAAAATGTTTCAGAAATGGTTTCACTGAGCTCTTTAAGCAGTTCCGGAATGTTTGCTTCGTGTTGCGGCTCCTGTACCGGATCTGCAGGTTCACCGCGATGAATGGTCACTTGAACTTCCTGTTCCATAAGAGACTTAAAACTGGTTATGCTTATTACTTTACGAACCCTGATGTAAAGAGTCTGAGTTCAATATATAAAAACAATATGGTCTTTGCATGGCACTCTTACTGCAGGAGCCTTCCGCCGTCAATATTAATAATTTGCCCTGTTATATAGTCGCTTTCAAGAAGAAAGGTGATGCTTTTGACAATATCAAGCGGGTCACCAAGTCGTTTGAGAGGTATTTTTTTGACCATCTCCTCCCGGGATTCCATATCCTTGTCCATATTCAATGTGACTGTTCCTGGAGCAATAGAGTTGACAAGAATAACGGGAGCAAACTCTTTGGCAAAGATTTTCGTCAGATGCTGAATTCCGGATTTTGATACGGTATAGGGTGAAAAGTTTCGCCAGACCAGATCAGCAGAAATATCGGTCATGGTAATGATGCGCGAGATGTACGGTTGTTTCTGCATAATCCTGACTGCCTCCTGCATTGTAAAAAATGTCCCTTTCAGATTGGTATCGACCAGACTGTCCCACTCCTCTTCTGTAACGTCAGGCAGGGGAGTGCTGAAAAAATTCGAAGCACTGGTGATGAGCAGGTCAAGTCGGTCAAACTGTTTGCGGAATGTTGCAAAAGCGTTCAGGATATCACTGGTTTTTGAGACATCACACTGAACCATCTGTGATTCAGGGCTTATCCAGCGGATTTTTTCAAGAGTATGCGCTGCTTTCTCTTCCGAAGAGTGCCAGGTAAAGAAAACAGTGTAACCCTGCCCAGCTACAGAAAGTGCGATTTCACTTCCCAGCATACCTGAAGCACCGGTCATGAAGCATACTTTTTTGCCTGAAGATGTCATTTTTGCTACGTTTAGTTTACTATGCATATAATAATTAAACTTGAACGCAGCATTAAAAGTTGAGCGGGCGGGTCTGATTACGCAAGCATTCTGAATGATGATGCCTTGATTGCAGCAAAAAGGGTTGAATGGATCGTAATATGCAGTTCTTCTGCGGCTGAACGGACAATTTCAGCAACAAGTTTTTCACCATTGACCGACAGAACAATACCGATTCTGCCGTCTGACTCAAACATCTCTGTAACGGTACAATCCAGAAGGTTTCGTGCACTGATTGCTTCAGGATGCTTTTTGAACAGGATAATTTCACGTGAAGAGAGCTCGAACAGTGACTCTCCTGTTGCATCTCCACCGGAAACAAGAAGGGTGTTTTTTCCCCACCGATAGGCAAACAAACCATTCTGTTTAACCGGATCTGCAAGACGGAGCAGGTTGAGATAGCCTTTCGGGCTCTGTGCCATCCAATTTCGTGCAAGCTGCTCGGGCGTCGTTTCCTCCATACACCTGCCGTTTTTTATTGCAAGAATATGGTCGGTCATCAATTGCATTTCAGTCAGTGAATGCGAAATAAAGAGATAGGGAATTCTGAATTCCTCGCTCACACTTCTCAGATAGGGAATGATCTGGAACCGGAGTCTGTCATCAAGAGCCGAGAGCGGCTCATCCATAAGCAGGAGACGCGGATTTGCAAGAATAGCCCTGCCGAGAGCAACCCTCTGTTTTTCTCCCCCAGAAAGATTTTTAACTCCCCGCTGCAGGAGTGGTTGCAGTTTAAGCAAATCAATGAGTGTTTCAGCTTTGATACGCCGGTTTTCCGAGTGGCATCGTTTATAACCATAAAAGAGGTTTTTTTTGACACTCATATGGGGGAATAGCATCGCCTGTTGAAAAACAATTGCAATACGCCGTTCTTCAGGTGCGAGGTTAATCTTTTTCCGGCTGGAGAACAGGCAGGTTTCATCAAGCACAATTTCCCCCTTGTCCGGTTGCATAAGGCCTGAAATGAGATGAACCAGTGTTGATTTCCCGCTGCCAGACTCTCCGAAAATACCTGTCCGTTCACCTGATACATCGGCTTTCACCTGCAGGGAGAACTCGCCAAGCTTTTTTTCAACGTCGATATACAGCTTCATAATGTACTCCTCCGGTCAAGTTTGCGGCTGAGCACTTCATGCAGAAAAAGCACGGTAACGGAAATAATCACCGAAACAAGGCAGAGCGACAGTGCCATGGCGTTGCTTGAGGGTGAACTGGCATAGTCATAGATAGCCAGGGGAATAGTTTGTGTGATCCCCGGAATATTGCCAGCAACAATAATAGTGGCCCCGAATTCACCAAGGCTTCTGGCAAACATCAGCGATGAGCCAGCCAGAATTCCCCGGAGGGAGAGAGGCAGAATGATGGTCAAAAGAGTATCATACCAGTGAGCGCCAAGGCTGCGCGAAGCCTCGATCAATTGCCGGTCAATCGATTCCATGCCAAGACGGATTGAGCGTACCAGCAGAGGAAAGCCGACCGTGGCAGAGGCTATAACGGCCGCTTTCCAGGTGAAAATGATTGGGATGCCCGATGAATCGAGCAGTTTTCCGATCCAGCCGTTTTTGCCAAGCAGCAGCAGCAGAAAAAAACCTATCACTACAGGGGGGAGCGTAAGCGGGAGGTTGACAAGCACTTCGAGCGCTACTTTTCCTCTGAATTTCTTGAAGACGATCAACCAGGCAATTGCAAAGCCTAAAGGCAGCGCAAGAGCAGTTGCCGTAAGTGCTACTTTCAGAGAGAGCCATATGGCGACAATATCTTCAGGTGCCAGCTTCATATAGATTTTTAAGTATATTTCTTTTCAACATGTCATTCTTATTTGAGGACAAAGCCGTATTTGCGTAGAACAGATTTTGCCTCAGCACCCTGCAAAAAGAGATAGAAGGCCTTTGCATCATTATTATGGGCGGCTTTTACCGTCAATGCCATCGGGTAGGTTACTCTTGGATAGAGTTTTTGCGGTACCACGAAGAGCAGTTTTGCTTTTTGTGCCAGCATGGCATCGGTGCGGTAGACAAATCCGCCATCAACTTCGCCAAGTTCGGCATACATGAGGCACTCCCTGACATCCTTGGCCATTACAAGCTTTCCGGACAGCTGCTTGTCAACGCCTGCTTTTGTAAAAGCGGTCATGGCATACTCACCTGCGGGGACGCTCTTTGGGCTGCCAATGGCAATCTTGTCGAGCTTCAGCAGGTCACTTATTGAGGCCACTTTTTTTGTGGTTGTTCCGGCAAAAACCAGCGAGTTGTAGGCAAACATCTTTGCGTTAGCACCGTCCACAAGATTTTTCTCTTTCAGATAATCCATCCACTGGTTGTTTGCGGCAATAAATAGGTCAACCGGAGCGCCGTTTTCAATCTGACCGGCAAGGGTTCCCGATGGGCCGAAATTTTTAATAAAAACCGTTGCCGGATGTTTTACACTGTAACTCGAGCTCAATTCATTGATAACCTCTTTGAGGCTTGAGGCAACAGAGAGGTTCAGTTCCCCGGCCATTGCAGGAGCTGCAATGGTGAGCAGTACAAAACAGAGGAGAGTGATGCGCTTTATTGATAGTATCATAGTATCATTATTATGATTGTTTTATGGTTGCGAGGACGTGATTGAAACAGCGATATCCGAAGGCTTGCCGAAATAGACCGAAGAGAGAACAAGCATGTCAACACCAGATTCAGCATACGTTGCAGCATTATTAATAGTTATACCGCCAGCTGCAGAGATGGTGACACCGGGTGCCACTTTGTGTAATTGCTGAACCAGCCGTGAGAGCTCTTCAGGCGTGAGCTTGTCCAGTTGAACCACATCAACGCCAGCAGCCGCAATGGCAAGCGCCTCCTCGGTGTTCTGGGCCTCAACAATGATTTTTTGTTCAGGTGCTTTCTTTTTCAGTCCGCTCACAGTTTGAAGAAAGCGCTCAATTCCGCCACAAAATGCGGTATGTTGCCGGAAGACAAGCACTGATTCCGACAGGCCGAGCCGATGGGGGAGTGCACCGCCAGCCATGATTGCTTTGATTGCAACCTTTTTTGTACCCGGAAACGACTTGCGGGTTGTGACGATGGTAATGGATGCATTAACCTCTTTGACCTGGTTGACTATTTTTTGTGTTCGTGTAGCAATACCTGACGCATACTCCAGCATATTCAGCGCCACTTTCCAGCCAGCGTGAAGGCTGTCAGCAGAGCCGCTGGCCGAGAGGATGGTGACACCTGAGTCAATTGTTGTCCCGCTCTGCAGAAAAAAACTTACTGTCGCACCACATCGCTCAAGGATACGCGCAGCTTCCTCTGTACAGCAAAGTGTTGTTGTTTCACGGCTTGTATAGGTGATTTCTCCCTGAAGTGCGCCGATTCCGAGCAGTGAAGTTGTGAGATCACCGTATGGCATATCCTCTTCGATAAATCGTTCAATTTCATTGTCAGGCAGTTGATAAAGCATGAATACGTTATTTTATCGTTATAACATTGTAAATATTACCAATGCATAAAAAAAGACATAAACGGCTGGAAATTTTGAATTCGGTACCTGCAGGCAGGAGTTTATCATCGCCTGCAGTAGTGAGGGAGTGCCGTTATTATTAATATATTTTTGGATTTAATATTAAAAAATAAGAAAATATAGCCAATAATACTTAAAAGTTTAATTTAATCATCTTTTCTTTGATGATTGTTTGTACATAAATGTTGTTATAGAAGAGCGCTGAGTGGTGAATAATGTTTTGTCTTTTTATTCGTTAAGTAATTTATAATATAGCGCTTTGCCTCTTTTATGAAAATCCAGTGAGAGGGTCCTCTTTTTTTCAGATATTGGTGTCAACCATGGTATTTGAGTCTCGATTACTGAGGTGTTACTGAGGCAGTGAGTTGTACTGGGGAGTCGCGGCAAGTTATTAAAGGCACTTTCTTAAGTCATAGTGACTCTAAGTTGCAAAAAGTGGGCCCATAGGGTGAGTGGAGAATGATTTTGCTTTTTTTTATAATTAATCGTATAATTGCGATGAACTATAAGAAAGAATATGCAATTATGAAGAGAAGCTTATCGGTTGTTGAGTACAGAGGGGAAGAGATGGTTATGGCGTCGATTGCCAAGGCTATAAGTCATCCGGTCAGGATTAAAATTCTGGAGTTGCTTGCCAGCCAGCAATGTTGTTTTACAGGGGAGTTAACGGAGATTATTCCAATGGCACAGTCGACGATTTCACAGCACCTCAAGGCGTTGCTCGATGCCGGGCTGATACAGGGAGAGATCAACCCGCCGAAAGTCCGTTACTGCATTAATGTTGAGAACTGGCACAAGGCTCATGTAATGTTCGGGAGTTTTTTTGTACCCGATCGATTATCCGGTTGTCAGTGCTGCTGAGCAGAGCTTATTTAATCCTTGAGAAATACAACAGGATGTGCCACGGTTGTGCATGCAGAGGGGAGGATGGAAATAAAAATTGATTTTTTCTAATAATCGTTCATTTGCGATAAACAAGTAAAAGATAAAAACAATGAAAAAGGTAAAAATTCTTGGGAGCGGCTGTGCGAAATGCAATCAGCTTCTCGATGCAGTAAAGGCAGTTATTGCTGCAGAAGGTATTGACGCTTCAGTGGAAAAGGTAGAAGATATTCAGCAGATCATGGCTTACAACGTGATTTCTACTCCGGCGCTTGTCGTTGATGAACAGGTACTCTGCAAAGGGCGGATTCCTTCTTATGATGAACTCAAGGAGCTGCTGACGGCAAAATCACAAGGGTGTTGCGGTTCTCATGGCACCAAATCGACAGCAGGCGGTTCAAGCTGCTGTTGTTAAGAAAGCGGCAGCGTCTGGTGTTGTTCCCCGGTTATCGGCAGAATTATGCAACTGAAACAGGTTAACGTATTGAAAATATGAAGCAGGGTTCCATGCAACAATTCTCCGAAGGCCCCTGGTTCCAACAGGTGAAATGGATTTCCGGTTTTTTATTTGCGGCACTGCTCTGGGTTATTATATACAGTAACCTTGATTGGTGTGCAGGTATGCTGCTTCATCTTTCAGGGATCAGCCGCGCAAACCGTTTCGGCGAAGCGCTTTACTTCTTTGTTTACGAGGTGCCGAAAGTGCTGTTGTTGCTCACTGCAGTGGTCTTTGTGATGGGTGTCATACATACGTTTATTTCTGCCGAGCATACCCGGGCATTGCTTTCGGGTCGGCGTACCGGGTTTGGAAACATTATGGCGGCCTCTCTTGGTATTGTTACACCGTTCTGTTCCTGCTCTGCAGTACCACTGTTTATCGGCTTTCTTCAGGCCGGTGTGCCGCTTGGCGTCACCTTTTCCTTTCTTATTGCAGCTCCGATGATCAATGAGGTTGCCCTTGCACTGCTGTTCGGCATGTTCGGCTGGAAGGTTGCCCTGCTCTATTCCTCAATGGGTCTTGCTGTTGCAATTGTTGCTGGCGTGGTAATCGGCAAGCTTCGTATGGAGCGCTATCTTGAAGAGTGGGTGCAGAAGCTGCAGGAGAGAACGGTTTCATCAGAAGTGGACAGCGAGCCAATGAGCCTCACGCTTCGCATACAGGAAGGTATCAGCCATGTTCGCGATATAGTGGGCAAGGTGTGGCTTTACATTGTTATTGGTGTAGGTCTCGGAGCTGCAATACATGGCTATGTGCCGGAAAACTTCATGGCGTCACTGATGGGCAAAAGTGTCTGGTGGTCGGTGCCTGTCGCTGTCTTGATCGGCGTTCCCATGTATTCCAATGCGGCGGGTATTCTTCCTGTTGTGCAGGCTTTGCTTGGCAAGGGAGCAGCCCTTGGTACGGTGATGGCCTTCATGATGAGCGTCATCGCCCTCTCTGCACCGGAGATGATTATTTTACGCAAGGTACTGAAGCCACAGCTTATTGCGGTCTTTGCCGGGGTTGTCGCAGCAGGGATCATGCTGGTGGGTTTTGTCTTCAATCTTGTTTTATGAGTAATTATCAACTATTTCGTAGCTGAACATGAAAAAATCAGTGCTTATTCTCTGTACCGGAAATTCCTGCCGCAGCCAGATGGCAGAAGGGTTTCTCCGTTCATTTGATTCCTCAATTGAGGTCTTTTCTGCAGGAACAAAACCAGCGGAATCGGTTCATCCGCTTGCGGTCAAGGTTATGCATGAAGAGTGGATAGATATCAGCAAGAACATGCCGAAAAGTGTCGATGTATTTCTTGGCCGACCCTTTGACTATGTTATAACGGTGTGCGACGGAGCCAATGAGTCCTGCCCGGTATTTATCGGCAAGGTGGAGCATCGACTGCACATCGGCTTTGATGATCCGGCAGAGGCGGAAGGAACTATGGAAGAGATGCTTGCCGTTTTCAGGCGAGTTCGTAACGAAATCAACCAGCGCTTCCGGCAGTTCTATAACGAGAATTTAATCATGAAATAATCATGAGTATTGATGCAAAACAGTTGTCGTTCCTTGATCGATATCTGACACTCTGGATTTTTTTTGCCATGGGCGTCGGAGTGCTTTCCGGATGGCTCTATCCTGAAATTTCAGGGTTCTGGAGCCTTTTTCAGTCGGGTACAACCAATATGCTTATAGCCGCAGGGCTCATTGTCATGATGTACCCGCCTCTGGCAAAAGTAAAATATGAAGAACTTGGCGATGTGTTTCGTAATACGAAAGTGCTTATGCTGTCGCTGGTGCAGAACTGGATAATCGGCCCGATCCTGATGTTTGTGCTTGCCGTGCTGCTGCTTTCCGATATGCCGCACTATATGGCCGGACTCATTATGATCGGCCTTGCTCGCTGCATCGCTATGGTCATTGTCTGGAATGAACTGGCTAAAGGAGATACGGAGTATGCCGCCGGGCTTGTCGCCTTCAACTCAATTTTCCAGGTACTCTTCTTTCCCCTCTATGCATGGATTTTTCTGACGGTGTTGCCGAAGTGGCTTGGCATCAGCTCTTTTGCTGTTGACATATCCATAGCTGACATTGCAGTTTCCGTCTTTATCTATCTCGGCATTCCCTTTATTGCAGGATTCCTCACTCGCTTTATCATGCTGCGTCTGAAAGGGAAGGAGTGGTATGAGGCAGAGTTTATTCCCCGCATCAGCCCGCTCACACTGGTGGCGCTGCTCTTCACCATTGTTGTGATGTTTTCACTGAAGGGCGAATACATCGTTAAAATTCCTCTGGATGTGGTGCGCATTGCCATCCCTCTTCTGATCTACTTTGTGATCATGTTTCTGCTCTCGTTTTACATGGGCCGCAAGATTGGTGCAGGCTACTCCAAAACGGCAACACTGGCGTTCACGGCAGCGAGCAACAACTTTGAACTCGCCATTGCAGTTGCTGTAGCTGTTTTCGGTATCAGCTCCGGCGAGGCTTTTGCCGCAGTGATTGGGCCCCTTGTGGAAGTTCCGGCCTTGATAGCGCTGGTTAATGTATCGCTCTGGTTCAGGGGAAAATATTTCGTGGAAACAATAGAAGCCTGATATCAACTCATTATTCCTTATTCCACATGAAAAAACAAAACGTGCTTTTTCTTTGTACCGGCAACTCTTGCCGGAGTCAGATGGCCGAAGGATTGCTCCGACACCTGGCAGGGGAGCAGTTCGAAGCATTAAGTGCAGGACTTGAGCCCAATAATGAAGTCCATCCTCTGGCGATAATCGTTATGGAGGAAATTGGTATCGATATCAGTTCTCAGCAACCAAAAGCGGTTGATGTCTATCTTGGAAAAACAATGATTCATTATCTGATGATTGTGTGTAACAAGGCACAGTCAACCTGCCCTCGCGTCTGGCCCGGGCTTCCCGATGAAAAACGTTATTACTGGCCGGTTGATGATCCGGCAGTACTATCCAGCTCAACAGAAGAACAGCTGGTCGTTTTCCGTGAGGTGCGTGATGAACTTCAGGGAAAAATAACCTCATGGCTTAACGACGTTTCAGCGTCGGCTTCATTTACTATTTAATCAAGATTCAACATGAAAGGAATTCAGGTTTTTGATCCGGCACTCTGCTGCAGTACGGGCGTGTGCGGTACCGATGTCGATCAGTCACTGGTAAATTTTGCTGCTGATGTTGATTGGGCAAAACAGAACGGCATTGTCATCGAGCGATTCAACCTGGCCAAAGAACCGCTCTCCTTTGCAGAAAATCCTGTCGTGAAATGTTTCCTTGAAGAGGCGGGCCATGAAGCGCTTCCGCTGATTCTTGTGGATGGCAAGGTTATTGTGGCTGGCCGGTATCCGAATCGCTCGGAACTGGCCCGATGGGCAGGTTACACGCCACCCTCTGAGAGTAAGGGCTGTTCGGGCAAATGCTGTTGTTGAAGTGCATAACTATGACCATGAAATTTCTTGATTGTCCGCCCCGATTTCTCTTTTTTACCGGAAAAGGCGGAGTAGGAAAAACCTCTATTGCCTGTTCATCGGCGATAGATTTAACGGCAGCCGGCCGGCGAGTGCTGCTTGTCAGCACCGACCCGGCTTCAAATGTCGGGCAGGTGTTCGGTATCAGCATTGGCAGCCAGATCACGCCAATCCTGACGGTTCCCGGTCTTTTTGCGCTTGAAATTGACCCTCAGGATGCGGCAGCGCAGTACCGCGAACGAATTGTCGGTCCGGTTCGCGGCCTGCTGCCGCAGAGTGTACTCAGTACCATTGAAGAGCAGCTTTCCGGAGCCTGCACGACCGAGATTGCCGCCTTTGATGAGTTTACCTCACTCCTGACCGACCAGGCTCTTTACGCCGACTACGATCACATCGTTTTTGACACAGCACCTACCGGTCATACCATCCGGATGTTACAGCTGCCCGGAGCCTGGAGCGGTTTTCTTGAAGAGGCAAAGGGTGATGCATCGTGCCTTGGCCCGCTGGCCGGCCTGGCAAAGCAGCGGAGCAAGTACAAAGAGGCCGTCGAAGCACTCTGTGATCCCATGCGAACCCGTATGATTCTGGTATCCCGTGCCCAACAGACAGCCTTGCGCGAAGTTGCCCGAACCTTTGGAGAGCTTATGGCTATCGGTATCCCGCAACAATATCTCGTTATAAACGGCCTCCTGGCCAGCAGTGAATCGTCTGCCGATGCGCTTGCGGCGGCTATCACTTCCCGGGAGCAGGCCGCAATGTCCGGGATGCCTGAACTGCTCAAGGCATTGCCGACAGATCGAATACCTCTCAAGGCATTCAATATGGTTGGCCTTGAGGCCTTGCGCCACTTACTTTCCGAAACAGATGCTCAATATCCCGCTTCGGTAAACAAGCCGGTCATACTCAACGCACCCGCCCTTTCACTTCTGGTCGATGATATTGCTGCCGATGGTCATGGTCTGGTGATGTTTATGGGTAAAGGAGGAGTTGGTAAAACTACCCTGGCCGCTGCCTTGGCCATTGAACTGGCTCATCGCGGATTACCGGTGCATCTCTCCACTTCTGATCCGGCGGCTCATCTCATCGAAACGGTTACTGATACGCTGGAAAATCTTTTGGTAAGCAGAATTGATCCGCAAGTCGAAACCGAACGGTACCGGCGTGAGGTACTTGACTCCAAAGGAGCACAACTTGATGGTGAAGGCCGGGCGTTGCTCGAAGAGGATTTGCGCTCGCCCTGTACTGAAGAAATTGCTGTTTTCCAGGCTTTTTCGCGCATCATCGGCGAGGCAGACAGGAAGTTTGTGGTAATGGATACTGCACCGACCGGTCACACGCTTCTGCTGCTTGACGCTACAGGAGCATATCACAGGGAATTCACCCGTCAGGCGGGGCGCAATGCCTTGTATAACGTTACGCCTATGATGCAGATGCAGGACCGGAAACAAACAAAGGTTCTTATAGTAACATTGGCTGAAACGACGCCCGTGCTGGAAGCCGCCACTCTGCAGGAAGATTTGCGACGGGCTTCTATTGAGCCGTGGGCCTGGATCATCAATAACAGTGTTGCGGCAGCAGTGACCAGCTCCCCTCTTCTGAGAGAACGAGCGATGAATGAGCTCGCGGAGATCGATGCTGTGGCTCAGCAACATGCCAGTCGGTATGCTGTTGTTCCCTTGTTGAAAGAAGAGCCTGTAGGCGATAGAGCTTTGCGCTCCCTCATATATGCAAACGATGGGGGATGAGTGATGTCGTTTAATGGCGCCGAGCGGGAAAACCGATATTTGATAAACTGATGCAAAAAATGAAAAATAAGAGAGCCGTTTTTTTTATGGCTGCAATGTGTCTGCTTATGGTATTAAGCCCTTTACTGGCCATTGCCAAGTCTCGGGTGACCTTTGTCGAGCTTGGTGCAACCTGGTGCACTCCGTGCAAGTTAATGCAGCCAGTGATGCGTTCACTTGAAAACAGGTATGGAGAGCAGCTCAAGGTTATATTTTATAACGTCTCCGCTCCTGAAGAGCGCAGCTATGCAAAACAGTATGGCATACGGTTAATTCCGACCCAGGTTTTTCTGGATGAAAGTGGCAGAGAGTTTTTTCGGCATGAAGGATTTTTTCCTGAAGCAGAGATTGACAAACTCCTGAAGCAGCGCGGAATGAGACCAACAAACTGACAGACAATTCATGCTTGACTCTCTTTTTTCCGGGCTGACCATCGCATTAAGCCAAAGTTATCTTGTTGCTCTTGCGGCATCATTTGTCTGGGGAATACTCAGCGTCTTGCTCAGCCCCTGTCATCTTTCAGGTATTCCGCTTGTGATCGGTTATATCAGCAGTCATGGCCGGATAAAAGTACAGAGAACCGTTTACCTCTCGCTCCTTTTTGCGTCCGGCAGTTTAATGACCATCGCTGTTCTCGGAGTGATCACGGCCTCAATGGGCAGGATGCTTGGTGATACGGGGGAGTGGGGCAGTTACGTTATTGCCGGAATCTTTATCGTGATGGGACTCTATCTGCTTGATATGATCAAGCTGAACTGGAATAGTATTGTGTTGGCCGATGAGCAGCGTGGAGGACTGTGGGGAGCGTTTCTGCTGGGACTTCTTTTTGGTATAGGGCTTGGGCCATGTACCTTTGCTTTTCTTGCACCCGTTCTCGGTGTTGTTTTCAGTATTGCTTCCGACAGTTTGCTTAAAGCCATCGTGCTAATTGCTGCGTTTGGTACAGGTCATGCAACCGTTCTTGCCGTTGCCGGGAGTATGACAAATGTGGTTCAACATTATCTTGACTGGTCAGGCAGATCGGGTGTCGTGGTTTATCTCAAACGGTTTTTCGGGCTTATAGTTTTGATTGTCGGGCTCTGTTTTCTTTATGCAGCGTTGTGATAATATATTGCGCGTTGGTTCTTCTGTTCAGCCGCAAATAGCACTCCCTCTTTCAGCCTTTTTTGTTATAATACTGAACAGGTGTGCCCTTGCTGAAATTTTTGACTTCTTGCGGCATCTTTCCAGGGTAATAACAGAACAATGAAGGCGGCAACTGATGGCTGAAACCATACTCAAGCTTGAAAATATTCGAAAGGAGCTTGGCCTCTCCAAAGCTATACGCCAGACCATCATTCCGAACCTTTCTCTTGAGGTTAAAGTCGGTGAATTTGTTGCAATAACAGGTCCTTCAGGTTCAGGAAAGTCAACTTTGCTCTATATTATGGGAGGGCTTGACAAACCAACTTCCGGTCATGTGTGGCTTGACGGTGAGGCTATTACCGAAAAAAACGAGACAGAGATGAACCGTATCAGGAATGAAAAAATAGGATTTATCTATCAGTTTCATTTTTTGCTTCCTGAGTTCAACGCGGTCGAAAATGTCAGCATGCCGATGATGATTAATGGCCGACGCAACCGAAAAGAGATCAGGGAACGGGCAATGAAACTGCTTGACATGGTTGACATGCAGAACAAATATACCAACAAGCCAAGCCAGCTTTCAGGTGGCCAACAGCAGCGTGTTGCCATTGCACGGGCACTGGCTAATGAACCAAAAATTCTGCTGGGTGATGAACCGACCGGCAACCTTGATTCGCGTTCAGCGAATAATGTCTATCAACTGTTTGACCGGCTGAACCGGGAGATGCAACAGACCATTATTGTCGTTACCCACGATGAGGAGTTTGCCAACCGTGCAGGGCGGCGGATCCATCTTGTTGATGGAAAGATAGAGAGTGATCGGCTATTGAGGACGATGACCGACTATTCCACCGATGTGAAAATGCAGGATCAATCATAATCTACCATATAGCCAGAGTTCTCTATGCCCTTGTCTCTCGATCATATCAAGTCCAGCCATCCTCATCTTCACAGAGCATTTTCATCACTTGTGGATGGAGCGTTGCATCTTCATCGTATCATTGAGTTTGACCGGTATTGGGAACGGTTGAGGCAGCCGGTTCATAACGTGATCATGCCTGGTGATACACTCCCTGAAAATGCAGTTATCAGCGGCGAATATGATTTGATTTACGCTGGAGGGACGCTCAGTTTGCTTCATGCTGCAGTTATGGTGAAAAAGTACGGGCGGCGGGTAATGATTTTTGATCGTCAGACACCGGCAAAATCTACCAGGGACTGGAATATTTCAAGGAATGAACTTCTGAATTTATCGTCAACCGGGATCTTTACCGAAAGCGAAGTTGATTCGGTTATTGTCCGTCGATACAAAACCGGCTGGGTTGAGTTTTACCAGCCTGATGGCCGCCAGAAGAGGCTTGTAATGGAAAATGTCCTTGATTGTGCCGTTGCTGCCGACAAGTTGCTTGGTCTTGCAAAGGAGAAAGTCCTGGCTATTGCAGGGAACACAATTCTGGCGGAAAATAGTTTTAATAGTTGCTACCAGTTTGATGACCATATTGTTGTGAGAGTGGATGATCATGATGGTAAACCCTTCTATTACAAGTCGAAAGTGCTGGTCGATGTTATGGGGATACTTTCGCCGATCGCAATGGAGCTCAATGCAGGTTCTCCCCAGACCCATGTCTGTCCGACGGTCGGCACTATAGCCAGTGGTTTTGAAAACGTTGATTTTGATACCGGTGAAATTCTTGCCAGTATAGGGCCTGCTGAAATCATTCCGGGAGGAGGGAGGCAGCTTATCTGGGAAGGTTTTCCTGCTGAAGGGAAAGAGTATATCACCTATCTTTTCTTTTATGATGAGGCCGAATCACCGAACGATAAATCTCTGCTTGGTCTTTTCGAGACTTATTTCAGAACGCTTCCAGCTTATAAAAAGCCCGGGGCAGATTTTCTTATCCACCGACCTGTCTACGGTATTATTCCTGCCTACTGTCATGACGGCTTCAACCGGACAAGGGAGATTGCTGATGAACACATCATTCTCTTTGGTGATGCTGCATCACTTGGTTCGCCGCTCACGTTCTGCGGTTTCGGTTCAATGGTCCGCAACCTGGATCATCTCACTGCCGACCTTGACCGTGCTCTCAGCGAAAACAACCTCTCGAAAAAGCATCTGGAAAAAATCAGTGCCTATGAACCGAATGTTGCGTCTATGGCAAATCTCATGAAATATATGTGCTATAACGCCACAACTGATGAGCCGAACTTCGTCAACGATCTCATGAACGAGGTCATGATTGTTCTTGACGATCTTCCACAGCGTTATCGTCAGGCCATGTTCCGTGATGAAATGAAGATCGAAGAGTTGCTTCTGGTCATGTTCCGGGTTGCCTGGCGATATCCGCGAGTGCTTAGGGCTACCTGGGAGAAGCTTGGTGTTCCAGGCTCTCTCAGCTTCCTGAAAAATCTTGCAGGCTGGGCAGTTTCACCAGTCAGATAACCAAGTTGAACGATGATCGATACAAGACGCCCTGAAGAGGCGATTGAGCAGCTCCGCAGGGAGATTGAGCATCACAATCATCTCTATTATGTTGAGGCAAAACCCGAAATATCCGATTATGACTTTGACAGGCTGCTGGAAAAGCTTGTAGCACTCGAACGTCAGCATCCCGAGCTTGTTACCTCCGACAGTCCCTCACAAAGAGTTGGGGGAACCATTACAAAGGAGTTCCCCTCGGTCCGGCACCGGGAACCGATGCTGAGCCTTGCCAATACCTATTCTCTTGAAGAGGTTGAAGATTTTTATAACCGTGTCAGGAAGTTGCTTCTGCTTGAAGGTGTCAGTGATCAGGAGATTGTCGGGGAACTGAAATTTGACGGCGTTGCCGTCAGCCTTCTCTATCGTGACGGCCTGCTGCATCAGGGCGCGACAAGGGGCGACGGAGTTCAGGGGGACGATATTACCGTTAATCTCAGAACAATTCCGACCATTCCGCTTCGTCTTGACTCGTTTTTTGCCCGGGAGCTTCAGGGCAGTGCCCGGGAGATCGAGGTGCGCGGAGAGGTGTTCATGCGCAAGGAGGATTTCGAACGTTTGAACGATGGACGACCCGATGAGGATCGGTTTGCCAATCCCCGTAATGCCACCGCAGGTAGCTTGAAACTGCAGGATTCCGCCGAAGTTGCCCGACGCAGAATGTACTTTGTTGCCTACTATATGAAAGGGCTGGAGGATGAGTCCACCGCGCATTTCCGGAGGCTTGAACTGCTCGATAAACTCGGTTTTTTTACCGGCAGACATTACCGTTTGTACAGTGAGTTGCAAGGGGTAATCGATTTTATTGAAGAGTGGGCTGAAAAACGCTGGAAACTTCCCTATGAGACCGACGGTGTCGTGCTGAAGCTGAATGATGTGAGGCAGTGGGGAAAGCTTGGAGCAACCGCCAAAAGTCCACGCTGGGCAATTGCATACAAATATCCCGCACAACAGGCCAAAACCGTTCTGCACGATGTTGTTTTCCAGGTTGGAAGGCTCGGCACCATTACTCCGGTAGCCGAACTTGAGCCGGTGCGTCTTGCCGGTTCAACGGTTTCCCGTTCAACCCTGCATAATTTTGATGAGATCGAGCGACTTGGTGTTATGCTTCATGACCGTGTGATCATCGAAAAATCAGGAGAGGTGATTCCAAAGGTGGTCAGAATTCTCCCCGATGAGCGGCCATCTGATGCAGTGCCTATCGTACCTCCAATGCGCTGTCCCTCATGCGGGACCACGCTGGTGCGACCGGAGAATGAAGTCAGCTACTACTGTCCCAACGATCAGGGGTGCCCTGCCCAGATCAAGGGGCGGGTACTGCACTTTGCCTCGCGCAATGCCATGGATATCCAGACTCTTGGCGACGCTCTGGTCGAGCAGCTTGTCGCCAAAGGTCTTATAAGGGATCCCGGGGATCTTTATTTTCTTCAGGAACCACAACTCGAAAAGCTTGACCGCATGGGAGCAAAGTCGGCACAAAATGTGTTGCGTGCTCTGGAGAAAAGCCGTGAAAAGAGCTACGAACAGCTTCTCTTTGCCCTCGGTATTCGTCATGTCGGACGTGCTACAGCCCGTGAACTGTCACAAGCCTACCAGTCTGTTGATGCTCTCCGCAAGGCAAGCGAGGAGCATCTTGCCACGGTTCCCGATATCGGCCCGGTAGTTGCCCGCAGTATTATCGATTATTTTTCAAAACCATCGTGGCCGGACTTCCTTGAAAAACTCCGTTCTGCCGGTTTACCACTCTGTGCATCAGAGTCCAAAGAGCAGATCAACCGCAATTTTGAAGGGCTGAGTGTTCTTTTTACAGGAGCGCTTGACCGTTATGATCGTCAGAAAGCCTCTGAACTGGTGCTTGAGCGAGGCGGCAGGGTAGTCGGGTCGGTCAGCAAAAAGACCGGCATAGTGGTTGCTGGCCATGATGCCGGCAGCAAGCTCGATAAAGCCCTGAAGCTTGGTGTCAGAATTATCTCGGAAGGTGAGTTTGAGGCAATGCTTTAAACAAGCAGCGGAAAGGCGAACCATTTTTAACACAAGACTTTATTAATCCTCATTACTGGGTGGCAATATTCTGTTCTGCAAGGATAAAGGAAGGTGACAAGGATTATCATGATTTTTCATGTTATTGATCCGGTGCATGTTGTTGCGCTCATCAAAAAAGTACATACAGACCGACTTCAAGAGGCGCATGTATGCAAGAATTTTTCAAAATAGAGAAAAACATCCCCCTGAAGGTGAATACAAAAGAGCATAAGGTTATGATTGCTGCCCGCATTATACTGGCATTTACCATCGCAGTTATCAGTTGGCAGGCGACAATCCAGAACGGGATAGAGGCACCGCCTGTCATGAATGGCGACAAGGTTCTTCATTTTTTCGCCTTTGCTGTTCTCGCTCTTCTGGTGGATTTCGCTTTTCCACGAATTCGTTTTGGTGCAGCTAAAATTACCATACTTGTCTTCTACGGGTTTGCAATAGAAGTCGTCCAGTCATATCTGGCCTACCGCTCCGCCTCGGCAGCCGATCTCGGGACTGATATACTTGGTATTTGCGCCTATGCACTTTTCATACCGCTTCTAAAACGTTTTCAGCTCTACCGTGAGTACTGGAAAACATAACAGTCATAACTATCGCCCGATTTTCTGACCCTCGGATAGTTCGACTCCTTTTCCTGGCGCTCCTTGATCACGGGAGAAATTTGATTGGTTTATTTTTGGGCGACGTAGAGAATTGAGGTTTCAAAGGTCATCGGGAAATAGTCGGCCTTTTTGAAGCCGCTTTTTTTCAGGATGGCGGTGAATGCGTCTGCCTGAGGAAATTTTTCTACAGAGTGAGGCAGATAATCATAGGCAAAGGTTGATTTACTGAACAATCCTGCTATTTTTGGCAGTACTTTTTTGAAGTAGATCAAATACAGTTTTTTCATTACCCCATTGCGGGGTATCATCGGTTCAATAATGAGCGCGTGGCCGCCAGGTTTCAGGATACGGTGGAATTCCCGCATTCCCTCGTTCAGGTTTTCAAAATTTCTTACTCCGAAACCGGCACTGACAATATCAAAGCTCGCATTTTCAAAAGGCAGTTTTTCTGCATACCCTTCAATAAAGTTGATCTGCGGGTACTTTTTCCTTGCAAGAACCAGCATTTCAGGTGAAAGGTCCAGAGCGGTAACCTTTGCGCCAGCTATTTTTGCCATTGAGTTTGCCAAATCACCGGTGCCGGTTGCAACATCAAGAATCCTGGGCGCAGAATTTTTTTCAAGCAGTTTTTTTGCCCTGTTTGTAGCCTTTGCCCGCCAGTAGTTGTCTATTCCCAGACTCAGCAGATGATTTAAAAAGTCATAAGTCGGAGCAACCTCGTTAAACATTCTTTTTATTGAGGCTCTCGATTTCGTCTGATTAAGAGATTTTGCGCTCTCTTTTGCCTGCCGTCCCGAAATTTCAGTTTTTTTTGCCATATACATCTTCCGGGTTAAACATCAGAGTATCACAAATCTCCATGGAAAGATCATTCTTTGCTTTGCGGTAAAAGCAGGAGTGGTAGCCGACATGACAGGCTCCTCCAGTCTGTGAGACTTTTAAAAGCAAGGTGTCACCGTCGCAGTCAATCAGAATATCGTGAACAACCTGCATGTTGCCGGACGATTCTCCTTTCAGCCAAAGCTCCTTGCGGCTGCGGCTCCAGTAACAGGCTTTCTTTTTTTCTATGGTCATTTGCAGGCTTTCACGGTTCATCCATGCCATCATAAGAACCTTTCCGGTTTCATGATCTTGAACAATTGCCGGTACAAGACCTTTTTCATCGAACTTTACTGCTTCAAGAAAGCTTTTCTGGATATCTTGATTATCGTCCATTGATGGTGTAGATTAAGTGTTTTTTATACATGTGCATCTCCCTGGGGAGAGCAGGAAAAAAGAAAAATGTTTTTAAAGATTGATAAAATTATGGAAAAACCAAGGTCGGAATGGATAAAAAGATCAAAACATGTAACTTCCCAAAGCTGAATTCATAATAAAGGTGCCCAATGCAGTCCCTACAGAAATTTCTTCCAAAATATTCTATTGCTCTTGCTGTTGTTTTTATTGCCACAGTGTTTTTCCTGATGACGAAGGGAAACACGGTCGATATTGAGGTGGAACAGGTGAGGAATGCAGAACTGGTTCAGGCAATCTATGCAACGGGGTTTGTTGAAGCAGATGCTGTCGCCAATCTCAGTGCTGAATTTACAGGAACTGTCAGTTATGTTGGCGCTCTCGAAGGCCAGCATGTTACTGCCGGTCAAAAAATTCTTCAGTTCAGCAGTCCACAGCCACAACTGGCCCTTCGTGAAGCAAAAGCGGCATTGGCGGAACAGCAGGCGCAGACCAGAGACAACAAGCTGCGTCGTGCCAGAAAGAAAAACCTTTTCAGTGAAGGGGCGATATCGCGTCAGGAACTTGATGAAGCCGAAAAAAACAGTGTTCAGGCTGAAGAAATGCTCCAGCAGAAAGCTTTCCAGTTGAAGATGCGTGAGGATGATCTGAAAAAGTTGACGGTCAATGCTCCTTTTTCCGGCACACTGACCCTGCAGAATGTCAAGGAGGGTGATTATGTTACAGCCAACACACTGGTTGCGAGGGTTGTTGATACCTCCAGTTATATAGTCATGGTCGAGGTTGATGAACTCGATATTCCCCGGATACGTAACGGACAGATGGCTACAGTCGCTTTTGATGCTTATCCAGACAAGCGGCTTTCCGCAGTTGTTTCCCGTATTGTACCCCAGACAGACCGGGTAACGAAGACCTCGAAGATCTATCTTGCTCTCCGGCAACCGGTCGCTGAGATTCAGGCAGGCATGACAGCAACCGCAAATATTATCTACAATATCAGACCGAATGCCCTCCTTGTCAGAAAAAGCTCACTTTTTGAAGAAAACCGTCTGAGCTATGTCTGGAAAATTGAAAATGGTCGGTTGAAAAAACAGCCCATACGGATCGGGGCAAGCGATATGACTTTTGTTGAAGTATTGCAGGGGCTTAAAACAGGAGATAAAATTGCACTTGTTCCGGAAAAGAACCTGCATGAAGGAATGGAGGTCAAAATCATCTCCGCCAGGAAGTCCTGAGGTTATCATATTCAAGAGATGGCTCCGAGAGAGAAAATAGCGGTTATTCTTGCTGCTCATGGTGAGGCTGAAACTACCCGTTTCATTGAAAATTATCGGGTTGCCCGCCATACGCTTGCACACGCAGCCCTTGTTATGCCAATTCCAAAGCCGGTGCAGCGGGCGATAGCGGTTACCTCATCAGTGAAAAAAAAGCTTCGTAACCCAATCGATACTCATTCATCTCCACAAAACAGGATCACCCGCGATCAGGCAGTTGCCCTGCAGCAGCATCTGGATGCTTCAAGTTCAGCGGAGCTTTTTGACTTTGAAGTTCATGCGGCTTTTTCGGCCTGTCCTCCTTATGTGGAGCATGTTATTGAACAGACACGTTCATATGATGGGCAGGTAATCGTCTCAATGGCACCGGTTGACAGCAGCCTCTCCTGTGGTCTGCTCTGCTCTTATCTCTCCTCTTCCTGCAAAGCGGAGGAACTTGGGAAGGTCAAGGTTCTCAGCCGTTTCTGGAACGATGAGCGACTTTACGCCATTTATTGTGACCACCTTTTTGAAAGGAGGCCCGCGCAACCACCGCCTGTCAGTGATGAAAAACGTATCCTGTTCCTGCTTTTTCATGGTACGCTGGTTGCCGATACGAAGGGGAAAACCCCTCAGTTTCGTACTGGTCTTGAAGAAACAATGCATTTCGCCCGGCGCCTTCGGCAGCTCATTCAGGTAGATCCGCGAAATTTTTACAGCCGGATTGAGGCGGTCTACCTTAACCACAATGTTGGCGGAGAGTGGACAAAACCATCGTTTGAAGAGAGTTGCACCATGCTTCGGCAAGAGAGAGTCGGAAGCGTTGATCTTTTCGCCGGCGGTTATTTTGCTGACGGTAATGAAACCATTCACCGGGCAGCAGAGCTTGTCGTGAGGGCATCGGTACGGGCTGTTACCTCCATTCCCTGCGTTAACAGCACTCCAGCTTTTACTGCCTGGCTGACTTCAAGAGTTATTGATGCCGTCCGGCAGCTCAAGGGTTTGAGTTGAACGTGCATTGCTGAATGGTTAAGGCTCTTCCTGTGTTTACTTTTTTTGTAATGATGTTTGGCAATGCTTTTAATAGAGATCGAGAGGAGCAGATATTATGGGCCGTGCTGCTGTTTATATTGATGGAGCAAATCTGTTTTTTACGCAGCGCCATCTTGGGTGGCAGATAGATTTTTCCCGGTTGATGGCCTTTTTTATGTCCGGGTATGCTTCAGTGCAGGCACATTACTATGTACCTGCATCCGAACCGGTATCTGAAGAAAATGCGGCATTCACCAGAGTTCTTACAGCCCACGGCTACCGGATCACCTCAAAACCGGTCAAAAAAATTGTAAACAAGGAGACCGGTGTTATTGTCATGAAAGGCAACCTTGATGTTGAACTTGTTGTTGATGCATTGAGTGATGCCGATCAGTATGATACCTTTATACTTTTCAGTGGTGACAGTGATTTTCTTCCCCTGCTGAGGGCGTTAAAAGAGAAGGGAAAGGAGTTGATGGTCTATTCCACCCAAGGTTTGAGTGCAAGGGAACTGCTTGCTGAACCAGGCATCGCCTATCATGACATTGCACTTCTCAAAGAGCGTATCGAACAGTTCAGATCGGGAGAACCCTTGCGATTTGACGCGTTGGCAACAGGGAATGATCAAGAGTTTTCTGTTCCGCTTCCCGAAATTGGGGAGATATTTACCGGTGGCGTACTGAAAGTTCAGCCTTACGGAATTTTTCTCAGTAGTCCATTTCATGTCAAATGCCTTCTTCCCTTGAGTTTTCTTGGTATCAGCAAATATATCGAGGATTTGACGGCGATTGTGCGCATGACAGATGTTTTTGAAGTTGTTGTGTTTCATGTGAATTCTGCACGTGATATTGCAGAGATTACTGTTAAGCTTGTTGATAAAAAAATGGTTGAAGAGCTGATGTCAAGATTAGAAGGATAAGCGTTTAATGAGTTGGCTGGAGTTGTTCGTGTCTATCACGAACATTCGTGAATACATCAGTTTTTTAAGGCTGAAATATCTGCAGTGTGGCGTCAGGTTAACAGTTAATAAACGGAGCAAATCCAATGGATATAATCAGTGATGCGATTGGTTCGATAACGAATCTCTTTTCCGCTTTGTGGCCGCAGCCGGCAGAAGATCCGAAACTGGTAAATGGAAAACTGAGGCCCTGTCCAGGAACGCCAAACGGGGTGTGCAGTGAAAGTACCAATATGATTGTTCGAATCGATCCTCTCCGTTTCACCAATTCAGCTGAAAAGGCCTGGGCTGTACTGAAACGTATTGTCGAGGAAAACGGAGGCGTTGTGCACAAAGCTGAGAATGAGTACCTCTGGGCAGCTTTTCTTGTTCCTGTGTTCGGTTTTGTGGATGATGTCGAATTCAGGCTCAGTGCTGAAGAAGGAGTTATCCATGTCCGTTCCTCTTCTCGGCTTGGCTTCTCGGATCTTGGTGTTAACCGAAGCCGGGTCGAGCATCTGCGGACTGCATTCCGGGATGCCTTGAAAGCATGAACGGCAAAAGACCTTATCCCTGAAGGCGAAGCGGAAGTTCCAGGCTGTTGGCTTCAAGCAGCTCCCTGTTTCCGAGAATCTCTCTGGTCTGGCCATCAGCTATGATACGTCCTTTGTTCATGATACAGACTCGCTGGCAGGTATCCCAGATAAAATCAAGGTCATGTGAAACCGTTATTTTTGTTGTTGCAAGCCTGTTGACCAGGTTGATAAGTTTCCTGCGGTTTTTCGGGTCAAGATCGGCTGTTGGTTCATCCATGACAATCACGTCCGGCTTCATGACCAGCACTGTGGCAAAGGAGGCAAATCGTTTCTGACCTTGCGACAAATGTGCCGGAGGTTTATCGCGCAGTTCCCAGAGGTCCAGTTCCCGGAGCGCATCTCCGACCAGTATGGTGATATCATCCTGATTCAGACCGAGATTCTCCGGTCCGAAGGAGACATCATCATAGAGCCTTGCCGTAAAGAGCTGGTCATCCGGGTTTTGAAAAAGCAGACCGACCATTTTATGGATCCGGTCAAGATTTTTCCTGATCACGCTGATGCCGTGAATTGAAATAGAGCCCTCACGTGGCAGGTAGTAGCCGTTCAGGTGGTTGACCAGTGTCGATTTCCCTGCACCGTTGGCCCCCACAATACCGACAGAGCTTCCTTCGGCAATGGCAAGGCTGATGTGGTCGATTGCTTTTGTCCCGTCAGGATAGGAAAAAGAGAGCCCTTCAATGGAGATCATTCAGGTGGCAAGTTAAAAGATCAGGCGAAGTGCAAGGAAGAGGAGAGACCAGAGTCCGATCGTTTTCCAGTCACCAGTGCTTATCTTTTCAGACGAGCGGCTTCCCATTCGCCCATGGAAACCCCTTGCAGTCATGCTCCGGTGAAGCCTTTCGGCACGGTGTATCGTTCTTAACAACAATGATCCTATGAGGGGTGCTGTACGGAAGAGCTCTTTTCCTTTTCTGCCGAACGATCGGATATCCCTTGCTTTCTGCATTGACTGAGCCTCTTCATGCAGAACGGAGCGGTACCGGTTGAGCAGTATCAATTGTGTTATCAAAACATCGGGTACATGGAGTGCTTCAAGGGCGCGGCATATTCGGTAAAAGGGAATGCAGTGGGTAACCGAGAGCAGACCAGTCACTGAAATGATTGTTTTAGCGACAATAACCGTTCCGGAAATCATGCCTCCGCTGATGGTTATTCCAGAGATCTGCATGAAGGGGTTCCGGTCCAGCAGGAGGTTTCCGGCAGCCATAAAGAGCACAAAGGGAGTAATCAGCAACAATCGTTTCATCATCTTTCCTGCATGAAGTTTTGCCGCGCTTATGAGAAAAAGAGGAAAGGCTCCGAACGCAATTACTTCCGAAAGATTGAATTTCGGAATCGAAAGCAGAGAAAAAACAAAAAGAACCGTCACCAGAAGAGCAGAGTGGTCACTTCCAAGGAATGGAGAGACGGGAACTGCGGTTTTACCCTCTGCAAGGCCAGAACTAATGAAAGGTAACCTTGATTGTATCACAAACGTTTTGGTTAAGTTCGTTTTCTGCCCAGTAAAAGACCGACGGTTCCGGCTGCAGCAAGGACAGAAAGACTGCCGACGATACCGGATAAACTGGTGCCCGCATTGACAGGTGATTCTGAGTTCTTGAGGGATTCCGGGGAGGATATGAAGCCGTAATCGGGAAGAAATGCTATCTTCTGCTGAAAATCTGCCAGTGCATCATGCACTGGCCCACTTGCCGGGCGGAACTCTTCGGAGCCCGATACTTTCGCTATGGACCATTCAAGTCCATCGGGTTGCGGGGAAGCGAACCAGGATATTACCCCTCCGATCAGGAGTGCCGGAACGGTAAACAGTGCGAAAGTAAAACGGGGATGACTGGCCATTTTGGCGGGAACGAGCAGTGCCGGTTCTGTTTTTGCAACGAAAGCGAGTACTCCCCAGGTAACCAGACCTTCAATAATACCGATAGCCAGGTGGATTGGCAGCATGAAGAGTATAAAGGCGCTGAACGGTAATTCAGTTATTCCTGAAAAGAGTGTTTGCAGGACAACGGACAATGCTCCCATCAAAAGACCTGCTGTGGCGGCCGTCATACTGCCGGCTGCAAGTTTTCCAGGAGATACGGAACTCCCGGCAATAACTTTATAGATAAACGGGAAGGCAATAAACGCAGGAAAAAATGCAAGGTTGAACATATTGCAGCCGAGTGCAAGCACTCCTCCATCGGCGAAAAAGAGGCACTGAATGATGAGCACCGAGGCAAGTGTTATAAATGCCCTGTATGGGCCGAGCAATACGGCAAGGAGAAGCCCTCCACCAAGGTGTCCGCTGGAACCTGTGCCCGGGATACTGAAGTTGATCATCTGCGTAGCAAAAACAAATGCTCCGAGCACGCCCATGAGCGGTGTTTTGCTGTTATCGTTTTCTTCGGTTATTTTTTTTGCCGAATAACCAATGAGTGTTCCGCTTGCAATCCAGAATGCGCTGCCGACAACCGGAGAGAGAAGTGCGTCAGCCATGTGCATGATAATATCTCCTGTGGCTTGTTAATCTTCGTGTTATAAAAATAATTATTGTGTTACCAAAATACAATCCGCCGGGGTTGCTGAACGTATGATTCCCTGCAGTTAAAACCGGGCGGCAAGCCCGGCAAGAAAAGTTGTATCGGTTTCAGCTTCATTGAGTCCGCATTTCAGGCCAAGATCTATATCCAGGTTTTCATGTATGCTGCAGATTAATCCGCCGATGAGAAAAACGGGGGGAACCTCCGAAGTGATATCCTCGTTGGTTTCAACACCGATGTTGGCGACAGAACGAAAATTATCTGTCAAATTGATTTCGGCAGCCAGCGACGCATGCCAGATATCATTTCTTGCCGCCATATTGTTTTCTTCGATGCCATAGTCATTAAGGCGGTATCCCAGATTGCAATGCAGCGCCCCAAGCCGACCTTCATGGGTTGCGATCAGCGCAACTCCTCCTGAAACGACTCCGTTTCCAAGCCCTTTGTGCTCATCTCCTGTCGGTATCGAAAGACCTGGCTTCAGTGCAAGGCTCATGCCGCCCTCTTCAGCCTCGATTAATCGCCATTTCAGTTCAATTCCCATATCACCGATGCCGCTTTCATCTGCAACAGTCATTCCCTCCTCCTTGATCGTGTGCCACTGCAGAGGCATACCGACAACGAGGTCGATGTTGTGCGAAATTCCATACGAAAGCGTAGCGCCCACCGCGCCACCTCTCTCTTTTACCGATAATCCGTTTTCCTGCTCTTTATCCGTCGAAAACTCGCTGTTGATTTCAATCTGGAATTTTCCTTTTCCCTGGGTACCGGTATCATCCGTTATGAGCGGATGGGCAGCGTATGCATTTCCGGAGAAAAACAGGGTTAAAATGAGGAGGACGTTTTTTTTCAGCATGGCCATAAATAATACATTGGACTCATTCTGTGGATATTAGAGAATGGCGATGGCACTAAAATAATAAATGTGCCACTGTTGTTCAAAAAAAGCTCGCCTTTTTCATGGCAGAAGATGGTTTCATTCCTGCTCACTCAGCCGATGAAGCAGAGATGCTCAGGCTGAGATGCTTGACTCCGACCTGAACCTTGAGGGTTGTGGCCAGTTTTTCAACATCTGAAGCCTTGCCTTTTACCGCAATGATTTCAAGACAGTTATGATGATCGAGGTGAACATGCTGGGTTGAAATAACGGTATCCTGAAAGTCATGCTGAATATCAAGGAGTACACTGACCAACTCCCGCTTGTGATGGTCATAGGTCATGACGATGGCGCCGGCAACGGTGCCGCCCTCTCTCCACTCTTTTCGTATCAGCTCTTCACGGATAAGGTCCCGTATCGCTTCAGATCGGCTCTTGTAGTTTTGTGCTTCGATATGGCGGTCAAACGCCTCAATCAGTGTTTTTTCAAGGGAGACACCGAATCTGTAAAGATCGCTCATCTGGGTTGCAGGTTGGTGAACAAATCGGACCGGATACCTATCCGGTCCTCTTTTGCAGTGTGCCAGTCAGTTCAGTGTTCTTATTTGCCCATCAGTTTTTCATGAATTGCCGCAGCAGCAGTGCGTCCTGCGCCCATTGCCAGAATAACGGTGGCTCCGCCGGTGACAATATCACCACCAGCATAAACATTTTCTTTTGATGTTGCCATTGTATTGATATCCACAATAATCGTATCCCGTTTGCTGAAGTCAATCTCCGGAGTTGTCTGCTTGATGAGCGGATTCGAACCATTGCCGATTGAAATAATTGCCATATCTACAGGAAGAATGAATTCGGAGTCTTTTATGGGCACCGGACGACGGCGTCCGGACTCATCCGGTTCACCAAGCTCCATCCTGAGGCATTTGGCCCCCGTAAGCCATTGCTCATCATTTCCGATAAATTCCAGCGGATTCATGAGCATAAGGAATTCAATACCCTCCTCTTTGGCGTGATGAACCTCCTCAAGGCGAGCGGGCATTTCCGCTTCTGAACGGCGATAGACGATGTAGGCATGTTCAGCTCCCAGACGCTTGGCCGTTCGGACTGCATCCATGGCTGTATTGCCTCCGCCGAAGACGGCAACATTTTTTCCCTTGCAATTGAATACCGGTGTGTCGTTTTCAGGAAACTGATAAGACTTCATCAGATTTACTCTCGTCAGAAACTCATTGGCCGAATAAACCCCAAGCAGATTTTCGCCAGGAATACCGAGGAACCAGGGCAGACCGGCTCCGACTCCGATAAAGATCGCATCAAATCCCTCTTCTTTGAGCAGTTCATCAACGGTGACAGAACGGCCAGTTACAGCATTTGGAATAAAAACCACTCCAAGTTTTTTCATCCCGTCAATTTCAGCCTGTACAATCTCTTTCGGCAGTCGGAACTGGGGAATACCGTACATCAGTACACCGCCAAGTTCATGCAGCGCCTCAAAAACCGTCACCGCATGACCCAGCTGCACAAGATCATTGGCACAGCTCAATCCTGCCGGTCCGCTGCCGATAACTGCAACTTTTTTTCCTGTTGGCGGTTTTACCGCCGGCAGCTCAACACTCCCTGTTTCGCGTTCATAATCGGCCGCAAACCGTTCGAGGTTCCCTATGGCAACCGATTTATATTTCTTTGTAAGAATGCACGTTTTCTCACACTGGTCTTCCTGCGGGCAGACCCTGCCGCAGACTGCCGGGAGTACATTATCCTCCTTGATCTTTCTTGCTGCACCAGTAAAATCACCATGAGCAATCAGCTTGATAAACTGGTCAATCTTGATGTTAACCGGGCACCCCTTGATGCATGCCGGATCCTTGCATTGAAGACAGCGAAGAGCTTCCTTTTGTGCCAGCTCCGGCGTATAGCCAAGATTGACCTCCTGGAAGTTGTGGCTCCGTACCTCCGGATTCTGAGATGGCATCTCCTGACGTGGGATGGCAAGGCGTTCTTTGGTCGTAATAGATTGTGCGTCCATAGTATGTCGTCTTTAAAAAAAGAGAGTTTGTGTATGCAAAAAAAGCGATTCCAGACCCAATGACGGACAGGAAAGGCCATCATGACTGTATTATACAACCGAGGAAGGCTTATACCTGTTTCAGGAGGTTGCACTTGTGCGTATATGCCTCAGCCGATTGCCGCTCTTCCGGCAGGTACATTTTGTTTCGGTCAGAAAGGTTTTTAAAGTCGACCTGGTGCGCATCGAATTCAGGCCCGTCGACACAGGCAAATTTGATCTGGTTGTCCACTGTAACCCTGCATCCGCCACACATGCCGGTGCCGTCAACCATGATCGGATTCAGGCTCACAATTGTTTTGATATGGTAAGGGCGGGTAACTTCGGCCACTGCTCTCATCATCGGTATTGGTCCGATAGCAAGAACATAATCAATCGTTCTTCCGGAATCGATCAATTCCTGCAGTTTCTGGGTAACAAAGCCGTGATAGCCATACGTTCCATCATCAGTTGTGATATAGGCTTCATCACTTACTGCATTCATCTCATCCTCCAGGATTACCAGATCTTTGGACCGCGCTCCGTTAATCGTAATAACATAATTTCCGGCCTCTTTCAGCGCTACAGCCGTCGGGTAGGCAATTGCTGCGCCCAATCCCCCACCGATACTGATCGCAGTACCGAACTTCTCGATATGTGATGGAGCTCCGAGTGGACCCACAATATCGTGAATGGTATCTCCGGCCTCTTTACTGTTTAGTTCCCTCGTCGATTTGCCCATACCCTGAACAATGACGGTAACAGTACCTTTTTCAGGATCTGAACCCGCAATCGTAAGCGGCACTCTTTCGCTTGTCTCACCAACCCTGATCATGACAAACTGACCAGCTTTTCTTTTTTTTGCAATAAGGGGGGCCTCTATCTCAATTTTTTTGATATTTTCAGCTAAAAATATAGCAGAAACAATTTTATGCATTGGTTCTTCGATTTTGTATGATGATGGAGACTTTCCGGAATTTCTGGCAAGGTGCAAAAAGTCATTATAATAAGCATTAAATAAACAAAATAAAAATTCGGCAGAAGAAGAGGTAACGCCTTTTTTAGTAGTCGTTTACCATGATATTCTGCAATTTTAAAGTTATTTTTCATGGTATTTATTGCCGATTACGGTGCAGGGAATCTCCGGTCTGTTCTCAAGGCGTTTGATTATCTTGGAGTCAAGGCTATGGTTAGCAGTGATCCAGCTGAACTTGCCGGTTACAGAAAAGTTGTTCTTCCCGGTGTCGGAGCCTTCGGGCAGGCTATAGAGTCACTCAATGCATCTGGTTTTACCGAAGCTGTATCGGAGCATGTCGATAAAGGAGGCCAGCTTCTTGGAATATGCCTTGGTATGCAATTGCTCTTGACGGACAGTGAGGAGATGGGTGATTACAAAGGAATGGAGTTGATTCCCGGCAGAGTGCTCCGTTTCAGGAGTGAAACAGACAAGATTCCCCAGATAGGCTGGAACTCCGTAGATCAGCAGAAAGAGAGTGTTCTTTTCCGCGGAATTCCTGACCATTCGTTTTTCTATTTTGTACACTCCTATTACTGTGAACCGGAATGCTTTGACGATGTGGCTGCAACAACCTGGTTCGCGGGAAAAAATTTTTGTTCAGCCATTGAAAAAAATGGTATTTTTGCTGTTCAGTTTCATCCGGAAAAGAGCTCTGAAGCAGGTTTACAAGTACTTAAAAACTTTGCCAGTTGCTAAAACCGTTTTTTGTTATTCGCTATGTTGATTATTCCAGCTATAGATATTAAGGAAGGGAAGTGTGTGCGGCTGACTCGTGGCGATTTCAGCCAGAAGAAAATTTATATTGACAATCCTCGTGATATGGCAATTATCTGGCGCAAGCAGAATGCCAAGATGATTCATATAGTTGACCTCGATGCCGCCCTGACCGGAGAGATGGTGAATTTTGAGAAAATAAAGGAAATTGTGGTCAATCTTGATATCCCTGTTCAGGTCGGTGGTGGAATCCGCTCCGCTGAAGCTGTGAGTCGCTATCTGGATATCGGTGTGAGTCGTGTCGTTATCGGCTCGGCTGCTGTAACTGATCCGAAGCTGGTCGAAGTACTTTTAAAAACCTATACATCATCACAGATTGTTGTCGGGATAGATGCTGAAAACGGTATTCCCAAAATCAAGGGGTGGACTGAAAGCAGCACACTTAAGGATTATGATCTGGCCATTCAGATGAAAGAGATGGGTATTGAGCGTGTCATTTATACCGACATAACCCGTGACGGCATGATGCAGGGGTTCGGCTACGAAAGCACAAAAAGGTTTGCTGAAAAAGCCGGGATGAAAATTACAGCATCCGGAGGAGTTACCAATGCCGAAGACTTGAAAAAACTCAATGAGCTTCGTCCTTACGGCGTTGATTCGGTCATTATCGGCAAGGCCCTCTACGAATGCAATTTTCCTTGTCAGGAGTTGTGGTATAATTTTGAAGAGGGTATCAGCCTTGATCATAATTTCTCAACAGCACGGAAAAAATAGCATTTAATCCCCCACAACGTGCAGAAGCAGGAGATACAGTTGCAGCAACAGGTTGAGGCGCTTATTTTTGCCTCCGAAGAGGCTGTTACCCTCCAGAATATCAGGCAGGTTACGGGGTTCAATTTCACTTCAGGTGAACTTCATTCTATTGTTGAGCGTCTTAACCGTGATTATGAAGAGAGCGGAAGGTGTTTTCAGATTCACCGGATTGCCGGTGGATACCGTTTTCTTACCAGACCAGAATATGGTGATATTCTCAAAAAACTTCTTGCCCCAAAAATCCGCAGAAAGCTTTCCCTCTCCCAGCTTGAAGTTCTTGCTGTCATCGCCTATAATCAGCCTGTCACTCGGGCGGAAATTCAGCAGATTCGAGGCGTGAGTCCTGATTATTCGCTCGACAGACTTCTTCTTCGGGGCTTTATTGAAGTTCTCGGAAGAGCCGATTCTCCCGGTAAACCACTGCAATATGGTACCACTATGGACTTTCTTGATCTCTTTCATCTCTCATCGTTGAAAGAATTGCCTAAACTTCGTGAAATACAGGAAATTCTTCAGGAGCACAATGAAAATGAGTCTCTTAACCGTTTGAACGGTAATGAGTGTACCTCATTCGACAACGAACCAGCAGGAAACAATAAACAAATATGAAAAATTGTAATAAAGATGATGAGGTAAGAATCAACCGCTATCTGGCTTCATGTGGTATTGCATCACGCAGGGCTGCCGATCAGCTTGTTCTTGATGGCAGGGTTATGGTGAATGGTACGGTGGTTACGACACCAGGCATAAAGGTCAGTCCCTCCCGCGACGAAGTTATTGTCGATGGTGAGCGGTTTGCTCAGCCTGAGCACAGGAAAGTATACATACTGTTTAACAAACCGAGAAACGTTATTACCACAAACAGTGACGAAAAAAATCGGGAGATGGTGCTTGATTTTATTGATGTTGAAGAACGGGTTTTTCCGGTAGGACGGCTTGACCGGAAAACGACAGGTGTGATACTGTTGACCAATGACGGAACATTGGCTCATAAACTTATGCATCCTTCATCAAATGTAAAAAAAGAGTATATTGCTGAGCTTGCTGAAAAATTTACACCAAATCTTCTGTCCCAACTGACAGGAGGGATGCGTTTGAAAGATACCGGGGAAAAAGTCAGTCCCTGCAGGGCAAAAATACTGGATGAAGGAATGCAGGTACTGGTGAGCATTCATGAAGGGAAAAACCATCAGGTCAGAAGAATGTTCGAGACTCTCGGTTTTGAAGTTAAACGGCTTGAAAGGGTTGCTTATGCAGGCCTGCAGGCAGGAGAACTACGGCGCGGCGAATGGCGATACCTGAGCCGGAATGAGGTTCAGGCACTGTACAAGTTAACGGAAAGCCCATAAGCCATCAGCCGGTTTTGTTAACGACACAAAACCACTTTGGGTATGAAACAGCTGCTTATTTTCCTCAAACGTCATGACTTCCGTACAGTCATGACGTTTTTTTCCTTCATTGTCTCTCTTCTTGGTATACCTCACCTTCTATGTGCTGAAAATAATAACCTTCAGGATCTGTTTGACAATGCGGAATCTGAAGTTAATCTTGAGCAGTTGCTTGATTTGATTGATGAGCTGAAAACAAGCAAAATATTGCTCAATGAAGCAGATGTCAGTGATATGCGTCAGCTTCCCTGGCTCACAACAGCTGATGTTGAAGCTATTAGCATCCATCGTCGCCGGAAAGGCTCTATTCTCTCATTGCAGGAGCTTGAGACCATTATTGGAAAAGCGAAAACGGTGCGCATTGCGCCCTATATCCGTTTTCAAAGGGAGGAGCTTTCCCGTGCGGCAACCATGAAGGTAAAAGCCCTTGAAGTTGATGGCTCGCTTTACAGCAGACTTTATTGGGAAACAAAAGCGAGAAAAGGAATTCAAAATGGCAATTATGCTGGCGAGAACTACAAATTGTATCACCGTCTGCAGTTTTTAGCTCCTCATTTAAAAGCTACCCTGCTTCAGGAAAAGGATATCGGCGAGCCAGATGTAGCCGATTTTACCTCAATCAGCCTGGCTGCCAACGATTTTGGAGTCATGAAAACCGCCGTTCTCGGCAACTTCAAGCTCAATATTGCACAAGGGCTGCTCATCGGACAGGGACGCTATTTTTCAAAAGGTTCCGATCCATCCGGCAGTATCCGGCTTTCCTCAAAGCAGCTACAGCCGTACTCATCAAGTTCGGAATACGGTTTTCTTCAGGGTGCCGGAACGACCCTGAAGCTTGATCCTTTTGAGCTAACCCTCTTTTATTCCTTTAACCATCGTGATGCAATCATCAATGATGCCGGCATTATCAGCAGCTTTTCAACATCAGGTTATCACCGCACCGAGCTTGAACTGAACAGAAAAGATAATGTTACTGAAACCATCTCCGGGGCAAATCTACTCTATCACTACGAAAGAGGCCTTTT
>JAAXWX010000019.1:0-25182 GCA_013334755.1 Chlorobiaceae bacterium
GGAATTCAAGCTCAACTCCGATTCTCCGCTTTTCGAACGGTACTTGAAGTTGTGGCAAAGCCAGTTACGAAGATTCGTCTGTGAATCGGTAATCTTTCGATGATAATGGAGGCGCCGGAAAACCTCGACCAATCTGTTCTGGTTTCCCATGAAGAGAAGTTTTCGGTCTGACTCATTCCCCTGCAGCAGTGACAGCAAATCTTTCTGGTCCCGGGTGTCGAAAAAGTTACTGAAATGGTTATACAACTCATCAAGCTGTTCAGTGGAGAGATGAATCTTCAAAACCGACGAGTCATGAACCGGAACCGTTTTTGCCCGAACAAGGATTGGGCGAGCCGCCTCGATGTTTCGAGTGATGACCGTGTTGTACTCCGGATACAACAACTGAATTCTATCTGAAAATTTTGACGATGGTGTTCCTGAACGGAACCCTATCTCCTGGAACAAAAAGCCGAGCGCACGCTCAAGGGTCACAAAAACGCCCTGATAGGTTTCATAACCTTCATCTGTGTCGTTTATGAATTCAGCGTTGTAAAGTTCGGATACCTTTTGTTCGGCGGTCTTGCCAATCAGCATTCTGAAATGCTGCATCTCCCGGCCCCGGTATTCGAGAGGGATAAATTCGTGGCCACTTTGCGCTTTCTGAAACAATTTCCCGGCTTCAGCATCGACCTCTCTCATCCTCTTCAAAACAAAGGTAATCATGCCATACAGCTCGCAGGGAAAAAGACGTGCGATAAAAGGAGGCTCACTCTCCGGATCATTGCGATCCTGCTCGCAAAGCAAAAACAGATCGGACGATCGAACTATGTAGTGACCGATGTATTCCCATTTGTTTACGCCACTTTTGAAAGTCCCTGTCATTTGTACCTTATGCCTCGATAGATGGCATCATCGCAATGGTACTGCGTTTAGTGCGAGGATGAATTTTCGCGTATCTCATGGTGGTTTTTCGATCCCGGTGTCCGAGAATATCGCCTACAGCGTCAAGGTCTGCCCCCGCGTTCAACAACATCGTTGCACCAGTATGTCTTGCCCAGTGGGGGGAGATGTCCTTGCACGCCCAACTGAAATGGTTACGGATTTCATGCGACAGCTCATGCCCATAAAGCTCGAAAGCACGCTGTGCCCAGACTTTCAACATGCCGCCATACCATTTTTTATGTCCCATATTGAATATCTTGTCGTCTGCATTGAGTTCTCTACCGAGCCTCTTTTTTGCAAGCTCCCGAGCCTGCTGAAGATAGATCATACCCTGTTCAGAAACAGGAATAGACTCTATCCGCTGTTTTTTTGCCTGGCGGAAATAGACCTCGAAACCGCCGATGCCGTCCGGTCTTATATTCGATTCATTCATATTGACAAGGTCACCGGAGCGAACAGGAACAAAGCAGTTGAACAGAAAAGCAGCTCTGCGCCCAAGATGTCGGTGCGGCGTCTTGGCCAGAAGCATGATTTCTTCAAAGTAAAGGTATTTAATTTCTCCTTCATGTTCCGGAATCTGTGGAACCATCCTGTTAGGATTATCGACAACATATCCCTCCTGCACAGCTTTTGAAATGGCCTGCCGGATTTTGGTCGAATAGGTTCGAGCAGTATTCTGTGCATGTGCGTTGAGAAGATAACCCTGATAAGCCTCCAGCCACTGATGACTCAGATCTCTGAATCTGATACCATCGGGAGCAAATCGGGCCAGACTCTTAATGGCATCCTTCCAGTTTTGCCGGGTATTTTTATTCAACGTTTTATCGGCGAGCTGCCCGCAATAGGAGAGGAAATCACCGCTGTCATACTCTGCCGGTGATATTTTCAAACCGGTGGACAATCCCTTCAGCTCAAGCTGGCGCTTGGCCATAACATCCTGACAGAATTGAATCGTCTGCCGGTAATTGGCCTTGTCTTTTGGATCTGCAACAATATCCAGAGGCTCATATGAGCGCTTCCCATTATGATAAATCTCAAGATAGAATGAATGGCAACCTGGCTGCTGCCTGCCAGTCATAACCCGATGTCTTAAAACAAGTCTCATAATAGCCCCCATGAGGTTAGAGGTACATTTTCGCGTGGCAATGGCGTAACAAAAACAATATAAAAAAGGCTCAACAACGATCAAAAACGATAAAAATGAAGTGATTCTGAGCACTTTAAGGGGAAAGAAAAAAGCCTGCAAGTTATTAATTTGCAGGCTTTTATGTGGGTGGTGGACGATAGAAGATTCGAACTTCTGACCTCTACAGTGTCAATGTAGCGCTCTAACCAACTGAGCTAATCGTCCTGCTTGAAAGGCTGTTAATATAGGCTTTCAATCATAAATAACAAAGCTTATGATACCTGGTTATGCGATTTTTTTCTTTTTGGTGCCGTTGGAAGAGTATTCCGGAGCGGCTTTGTTCTCGATGGTGTCAGCCGTGATGACGCATTTATGCGTGTTTTTCATTGACGGAATCTCGAACATGATGTCGATCATCACGTTTTCGAGTACTGAACGCAGTGCTCGCGCCCCTGTTCCCCGCTCAATGGCGATGTTCACCACCTTGTCAAGAGCCTCTTCAGTAAATTCAAGTTCAACACCATCCATTTCAAACAGTTTTTTGTACTGCTTGGTAATGGCATTTTTAGGTTCAACAAGAATGTTGCGCAGCGCATGTTCATCAAGCATGTCAAGGGTCGAGATCACAGGAAGACGGCCGATGAATTCCGGAATAAGTCCGTATTCGTGCAGATCATCCTGGGTAACCAGCTTGAGAATTTCCGGGTCGTAGCCGATTTGCGTAGTCTTGACCTTTGCGCCGAAGCCCATGGAGGATTTTGAGACCCTTTTGGCGATCAGCTTGTCAAGCCCTTCAAATGCTCCTCCACAGATAAAAAGAATATTCTTGGTATTGACGTTGATCAGTTGCTGCTCAGGATGCTTGCGTCCTCCTTTTGGCGGAACACCGACAACTGCACCTTCAAGAATCTTCAGCAGGGCCTGCTGGACTCCCTCTCCTGAAACGTCACGGGTAATGGAGACATTGGCAGATTTACGGGCAATTTTATCAATTTCATCAACATAAATTATGCCACGCTCAGCTCGTTCAAGATTAAAATCGGATGCATGAAGCAGACGGGCAAGTATGGTTTCAACATCATCACCCACATAGCCCGCTTCGGTCAGCGAAGTTGCATCAACGATGGAAAAAGGTACCTCAAGGAGGTTTGCAAGCGTCTGGGCAAGAAGGGTTTTTCCTGTACCGGTAGGCCCGATGAGCAGAATGTTGCTTTTTTCAATGACAATATCATCATCTTGCTTCTTCCATTCCTGTGAATCAATCCTCTTGTAGTGGTTATAAACAGCAACCGACAGTGACTTTTTTGCACTCTCCTGACCAACCACATACTGACCAAGCGAATCCATGATTGCTTTGGGGCTTACAAGGCGGGGCTGAAATGGCTGCTCCGGAACCCTTGCGGCAGGCGGAACCACATTTACCTCCTTGCGCAGAATATCAAAGGATGTTTTTATACAGCTATCGCAAATGAATGCTTTCGGTCCGGCTATCATGCTGTTGACTTCCTGAGCACTTCTACCGCAAAATGAACAATAGACCTGATCGCTGGTACCGTTACCGCTTTTTGTTTTACCTCTTCCGGGTTCTCGTTCTCTTGTCATGAAATAATCACACTTTCCGTCACGTTAATAAGCTTATCGTTTAAAATCCCATTTTGGCAAGACTTTCCAGCAGCAGCTGAAGCGTTATACTCAGTTTGGGATGTCCTTCCTCGAAATGTTCAAGGGCGTCGTTCATTCGCTCCATAAGAGATTCATCTTTATGGACTGTGCCTGATTTTTCGTCAAGCAGTCTCTGCATATCTGACCTGAGGTTCGACAGAACAACTTCCGTGTTTTCATCAATGGAGTCTACCTGCTCAAGCTCCTGATGAAGCGTATCAAGAAGCTCCCTGAGTTTTTGCTGTTCCATAATCCTTTCTCGTTAATAAATTTTAAGGCAGATTCGAGCCACCCATCAGAAAGCGGTCACATTCCCGGGCGGCAGATCTCCCCTCATGTATGGCCCAGACCACAAGGCTCTGACCTCTGCGGGCATCGCCAGCAGCAAAGATCCCTTCGCGGTTGGTACGATAGTTTTTTTCTGTCGCCTTGATGTTTGAACGCTCGTCCTGAACAACCTGAAGCTGCTGCAGAAGATGCTCCTCAGGCCCTATAAAACCCATGGCGAGCAGCACAAGCTCTGCAGGAATGATCAATTCAGTTCCAGGAACCGGGCGTGGTACAAAACGACCTTCATCTTTAACCCACTCTACCCTGGATACTTCAACGGATTGCAGTGCTCCTTTTTCATCAGAATGAAATTTCTTGGTCATCATGGAGTAGTGTCTCGGATCTTCTCCCTGCACAATCGCTGCCTCTTCCTGCCCATAGTCAACCTTGAAGGTTTTCGGCCATTCGGGCCATGGATTGTCTGACTGGCGTTCGATATGAGGTTTCGGCATGATTTCAAGCTGGATAACACTTTTGCATCCCTGGCGCAGTGATGTCGCGACACAGTCGGTACCAGTATCGCCGCCTCCGATAACGACAACATTTTTGCCGGTGGCTGAAAGGGCTGGTGTAGTGCCCGCAAGCAAGGCTTTTGTGCTTGAACGAAGAAAATCCATGGCAAAAGAGATACCCGAGACTTCACGGCCCTCTGCATCAAGGTTACGCGGCTTTGTGGCACCCGTACAGAGCACAACGGCATCAAATTCTTCAAGGAGCTTGTCAGCCGGATAATCGACACCAACATTGGTGTTCTCCATGAAGGTAACACCCTCACTCTTCATCAGGTCGATACGGCGCTGTACAACAAGCTTTTTATCGAGCTTCATATTCGGTATTCCATACATCATAAGACCGCCAAATCGATCATCCCGCTCAAAAACCGTGACGCTGTGACCTGCCTTGTTGAGCTGGTCAGCGCAGGCAAGACCCGCAGGGCCTGATCCCACTACTGCAACTCTTTTTTCTGTTCTATGCGCAATTTTTTTTGGTTCAACCCATCCTTCAGCAAATGCATGCTCAATAATTGAACACTCTATGTTTTTTATGGTAACCGGAGGTTCAATAATACCGAGCACACAGGAGCCCTCGCATGGAGCTGGACAGACTCTTCCGGTAAATTCCGGAAAATTGTTGGTTTTCATCAACCGGTCATAAGCCTCATGCCAAAAACCTTTATAGATGTAATCATTCCATTCGGGAATGAGGTTGTGTATCGGACAGCCGCTCGTCATGCCGCTCAGCATAAATCCGGTATGACAGTATGGCGTACCGCAATCCATACAACGGGCCCCCTGCTTCTGCAGTTCCCCGACCTCCATCTCCTTATGGAACTCATGCCAGTCTTTTATCCTGTCCAGAGGCGCCCTGTCTGCAGGCAATGCTCTCTGATACTCCATGAAACCTTTAACTTTTCCCATATCAATGATTTAATCTTTTTCCAACCGGACTGTCCCAACCTTTTCCGGTGTCAATTTCCTGAAACTCGTGCCGGATCATGAACATTTTTATGAAAAGCCGCCATAACCGCTTCATCGCCACTGAGCCCTGCTGCCTCAACCACTTTCATGGCTTCAAGTGCGCGACGGTAATCTTGCGGCATGACTTTAACGAAACGCTTACGGAGAGCAGTCCAGTCATCAAGAATGGACTGACCAAGATAACTTTCGGTATAATCGACATGCCTTTCAATCATGGACTGAAGCGTGGCAAACTCCATCGGATCATCAATTGAGGATAGATCAACCATCTCACGGTTGCAGTTGCCGGCAAACGTGCCGTCTACATCGTAGACATAGGCTATACCTCCAGACATACCCGCAGCGAAGTTTCTGCCGGTTTTGCCAAGAATGATCACGGTACCGCCGGTCATGTATTCACAGCCATGATCGCCAATCGCCTCGACTACTGCGTGCAAACCGCTGTTTCGAACGCAGAAGCGCTCTCCGGCCATCCCCCTGATAAAGGCTTCTCCGGAAGTTGCGCCATAAAAGCCGACATTGCCGATGATAATATTCTCTTCAGGAACGAAAGTAGAGCCTTTGGACTGATAAACGATGATCCGGCCTCCGGAAAGACCTTTACCCACGTAATCGTTGGCATCGCCTTCAAGTTCGAGCGTCATGCCATTCGGAATAAATGCACCGAAGCTCTGACCGGCAGAACCGATAAATTTCAGATGAATCGTATCGTCAGGCAAACCTTGGGAACCATATGCCTTCGTCACTTCATATCCGACAATCGTGCCGACAACCCGGTTCGTATTTCGGATAGGAAGTGTTGTGAATACCTTTTCCTGTCTCTTTATGGCTCCATCGCAGATGGTGAGCAGCGTGGTACGGTCAAGACTTTCGTCAAGGTTATGCTCCTGCTTGATGGTACAGTAGGGTGTTTCATGATCACTGACTTCTGCCTGGTAAAGAATCTTGGAAAGATCAATGCCCTGTGCTTTCCAGTGATCAACTGATTTTTTCATGCTGAGCAATTCTGTACGTCCGACAAGTTCATTCAGGGTTCGCACCCCGAGACGAGCCATATACTCACGTACACCCTCAGCAAGGAAGCGCATGAAGTTTTCAACATGCTCCGGCTTTCCCTTGAAGTGCTTGCGCAGTTCCGGGTTCTGGGTAGCGACGCCTACTGGACAGGAATCATCCTGACAGCAGCGCATCATGATACAGCCCATCACCACAAGAGTGGTTGTTGCAAACCCGAACTCTTCAGCACCAAGCATGGTTGCAATAACGATATCGCGAGCGGTTTTGAGCTGACCGTCTGCCTCCACAACGATACGGCTGCGCAGGTTGTTCAGTACGAGAGTCTGGTGCGCTTCAGCGAGTCCGAGCTCCCATGGCATGCCTGCATGCATGATACTTGACACCGGTGAAGCACCGGTTCCTCCATCATGGCCGCTGATGAGAACGACATCCGCATGTGCTTTGGCAACGCCGGCAGCTATGGTGCCTACGCCTACAGTGGAAACCAGCTTGACATTTATACGTGCTGTATGATTGGCATTTTTGAGATCATGAATAAGCTGCGCAAGATCCTCGATTGAATAGATATCATGATGTGGTGGTGGCGAAATCAAACCGACACCGGGCGTTGAATGGCGAACCTTGGCAACCCACGGATAGACTTTCGAACCAGGAAGCTGTCCACCTTCACCGGGCTTTGCTCCCTGCGCCATCTTGATCTGGATCTCATTGGCACTGGCAAGATATTCACTGGTAACACCAAATCTTCCGGAAGCAACCTGTTTGATTGCTGACATTCTGGAATCGCCGTTTGCGTCCCTTTTGAAACGCTCCGGATCTTCCCCGCCTTCTCCGGTATTGCTTCTGCCCCCAAGCCTGTTCATGGCAATAGCAAGAGTCTCATGAGCCTCCTGACTGATGGAACCATAGGACATTGCACCGGTTTTGAACCTTTTCAGAATTGCTTCAACCGGTTCAACGTCGTCGAGTGATATCGCATTTTCGCTGAACTTGATATCCATCAAGCCGCGTATCGTACAAAGATGCTCGCTTTGGTCATCAATAAGATTCTCGTATTTTTTAAACAACTCATAGTTGGCGGTCCTGCAGGAATGCTGCAGAAAATGGATCGCCTCAGGGCTGAACAGATGGTATTCGCCACTATGGCGCCATTTCCTCTCACCGCCGGCTTCCAGGCCACGGTCAACTTTGTTGCCCGTCGGAGGAAAAACCGCTTCGTGCCGTCTGCGTACCTCTTCGGCAACAGTATCAAGTCCGATACCTTCAATTCGGGTCGGCGTACGGGTAAAGTAGGCATCAACAAGCTGAGTATTCAGACCTACAGCCTCAAAAATCTGGGAACCACGATAACTCTGGATTGTGGAAATACCCATTTTAGCCATCGTCTTTACCACACCCTTGACGGCTGCTTTGACATAGTTCTTTAAGGCAACCTTCTCATCCAGTTTGATATGACCTGCCGCAACCAGCGAACGGACAGTCTCGAACGCCATATAGGGATTAACAGCACCAGCGCCATAACTGATAAGCATGGCAAAATGATGCACGGTCCTCGGCTCGGCCGATTCAAGGACCAGACCAACCTGTGTTCTTATACCGGCATTGATCAGGAAGTTGTGCAGTCCGGAAACAGCAAGCAGTGCCGGAATCGGAGCACGGTCAATGTCGAGCTCTCCTTTATCGGAAAGAATAATGAGATTGACTCCTTTGCTTGCAGCCTGTTCTGCCTGACGGTAAAGATCATACATTGCAGCCTCAATACCCTTGCCACCTTCTGCCACAGCATAAAATATCGGAAGGGTAACTGCTCTGAAGCCCGGTTTATCGATACCACGAATCTTTTCAAGGGCTTGATTGGTCAAAATCGGATGGGGCAGCCGTATGCGCCGGCAGTTAACCTCTGTGGGTTCAAGCAGGTTTCCTTCTGTGCCGAGCATGACCATTGTGGAGGTGATAAGTTCCTCTCTGATCGAGTCGATCGGTGGATTGGTCACCTGTGCAAAAAGCTGCTTGAAATAGTCATAAAGCAGTTTCGGTTTGTTGGAAAGCGCAGCAAGAGGAGTATCGTTACCCATAGACCCAACAAGCTCCACTCCTTTTTCGCTCATTGTTTTTATCTGCAGGATAAGATCTTCCTGGGTATAGCCAAAAATCTTCTGACGAGCGGTAAGACTATACTTGTCCTCATCAGGATTTTTTAACTGCGGATGATCGTCCAGCTCATCCAGATGTATAATATTCCGATCAATCCATTCGCCATAGGGTTGTTCGCCGGAAATGGTTTGCTTGATTTCTTCGTCAGAAATAATGCGTCCCTGCGCCGTATCGACCAGAAACATGCGGCCCGGCTGCAAGCGGTCTTTTTTAAGGATCCGTTCCGGTGCAATATCAAGAACACCGACCTCGGATGCCATAATAACAAGATCATCCTTGGTGATATAGTAGCGTGACGGGCGCAGTCCGTTACGGTCAAGCACGGCACCGATCTGCACCCCATCGGTAAAGGTTACTGATGCAGGTCCGTCCCACGGCTCCATGAGACAGCTGTGATACTCATAAAACGCCCTTTTCTCAGGTGAGATGGCGTCATTGCCTGTCCACGGCTCTGGAATGATCATCATGGCTGCATGGGCCAGTGAGCGGCCGGACAGTACAAGAAACTCAAAGGTATTGTCAAGAATGGCTGAATCGCTGCCATCCTCCAGAATAACCGGCTTGATATTCTCGAGAGCGTTGCCAAACACCTTCGACTCAATATTTTTCTCTCTCGCCTTCATCCAGTTGACATTGCCCTTCAGCGTATTGATTTCGCCGTTATGGCTGAGATAACGGTAGGGATGCGCCCTGTCCCAGCTCGGGAAGGTATTCGTGCTGAAACGGGAATGCACCATGGCTATGGCACTCTCCATGTCTGTATCGTGCAGTTCGGGATAAAACTCCCCTACCTGCTCGGGAAGAAGCATTCCTTTATAGACAATAGTTCTGCCTGAAAGGCTCGATATATAAAAGTAACTGCTGCCAAGAAGACCTGCGGTATATTTCACCCTTTTGGTAATACGGCGGCGGATGATATAGAGTTTTCTTTCGAATTCCAGCTCCGAAAGAGTATCCTTGCCCCAACCGACAAAAAGCTGCTTGACAATGGGCTCCTGGGAGCGTGCCGTTTCGCCCAGGGTATCGTTGTTGGTCATCACTTTTCTGAAACCCAGAAACTTCTGGCCTTCAGCCTGAATCATCTGCCGGCAAATATCTTCAATAGCACGCCTCTGGGATATATCCGGCGGCAAAAAAAGCATCCCTACGCCGTACTGCTTCTCTGGCGGAAGGTCAATATTGATCTCGGCACAAACCCTGCGCAGAAACTTGTCGGGAACCTGAAGAAGAATTCCTGCTCCATCACCGGTATTTTTTTCACATCCGCACGCACCACGATGTTTCAGGTTTTCATTGATCTGTAAACCCTGTTCTACAATTTCATGAGATTTGACACCTTTGATATGGGCAACAAACCCTACACCGCAAGCATCATGCTCAAACTGAGGATCATAGAGCCCAGTATTTGTCGTAACGTTCATATTTTCAGGCACAACTTTTCAAACAGTTTCAAAAAAAAGGCAACCGAAGGATATCAGCGCAGAATATAAATGTTTTTTAATCAATATACCCTTTCAACTTTATAACGCGCCCCTCTATGCTTTTGCCTGGCTGGCAACGGCATCAACCGCTTTTTTCAAGGCATCCTGATCACCAAGATAATAACTTCTCAATGCCTTGAGGTTGTCATCAAGCTCATAAACCAATGGAATCCCGGTAGGAATATTTACTCCGACAATATCTTCCTCAGAAATATTGTCAAGATATTTGACAAGCGCACGCAAAGAATTTCCATGAGCTGCAATAATGACCTTCCGGCCTTTACGGATTTCCGGAGCTATCGTTTCATGCCATATCGGCAGAAAACGCTCCACCGTATCCTTGAGGCATTCACTCAAAGGGATCTCTTCTTCTGTGAGTGCTGCATAACGGGGTTCGGAACCGGGGTAGCGTTCATCACTCTTCTCCAGTGCGGGTGGCGGTGTGTCGTAACTTCTACGCCACACAAGGACTTGCTCTTCGCCGTACTTCTGCGATGTCTCAGACTTGTTGAGTCCCTGCAGTGCTCCGTAATGGCGTTCGTTCAGCCGCCAGCTCTTGAAAACAGGAATCCACATCAGATCCATTTCATCCAGAACACTCCAGAGTGTCCTGATTGCACGTTTCAATACCGAGGTATAGGCTACATCAAAAACAAATCCTCCCTCCCGAAGCAGTTTACCAGCAAGAGCAGCTTCTGCTCTCCCCTGCTCGGTAAGGTCAATATCATACCATCCGGTAAAGCGATTTTCACGGTTCCACTGACTTTCTCCATGCCTCAACAAGACCAGTTTGATCATATCTTTCCCCTTTTTCAGGATTTTTTATTCGGGAAAATTCTCTTCCCTCTTTGGTTGGCCGGTAATTTAATATTCTCTGCACCTTTTCTCAAACTTCATCCACTCATGAGCACTAAAGTTTACTGCAAAATGCCGTGAATAGTTGAAAATGCGGAGTTTTTCTGAGAATTGTCTGTAGATTTATAAATCCAAATATGATATCTTAAGTAATTTTTGGCGCAGGATGGTTGTTGGCATACTGCCCCTATCCACTGTCCACAGTGGTATTGATGATCTGTAAATGCCCTTATACTGATAAAAAAGACAATGAACGTAGACAATTTCAGGCTGGAATTAGGCGGAAAAGAGTATGTGCCTATCATTATTGGGGGCATGGGTGTTAACATTTCAACAACTGAGCTAGCCGTCGCGGCTGCAAAACTCGGCGGAATAGGACACATTTCTGATGCAATAGTCAGTTATGTCTGCGACAGGATTTTCAACACCTCATTTGTAAGCCGTAAAAGAAAAAAGTACGCACAATACAGCAATAATCCCGATAAATCGGCTGTACTGTTTGATCTTGAAGAGGTTGCCGCTGCGCAAAAAAAATATATTGAGTACACCATGGGAAAAAAAACGGGGCCAGGCTCCATTTTTTTGAACTGCATGGAAAAATTGACCATGAACAGCGGTATTGAAACGCTGAAGGTCAGGCTTACCTCAGCAATGGATGCCGGCATTGACGGATTGACCCTTGCAGCAGGCCTGAACCTCAGGACACTTGATCTTATAAAGGATCATTCTCGGTTTCGCGATGTTAAAATAGGTATTATCATTTCCTCAGTCAGGGCTCTGGCTATTTTTCTGAAACGCGCAGTACGCCTTGACCGACTGCCCGACTATATTATTGTTGAAGGGCCACTTGCCGGTGGTCATCTGGGCTTCGGACCAGGCGACTGGCAAACCTTCGATCTCAAAACCATCTTTACTGAGGTACTTGCTTTTCTGAAAAAAGAGGAATTGAACATTCCGGTTATTCCTGCAGGTGGCATATTTACCGGTACGGATGCCGTTGATTATCTCAAAATGGGTGCAAAAGGCGTACAGGTGGCAACCCGTTTTACCATCAGTAAAGAGGCTGGACTTCCTGCGGAGGTCAAACAGAATTATATCAATGCGAAAGAGGAAGATATCGTCGTCAACATGGCATCCACCACTGGTTATCCCATGCGGATGCTCACTTCATCACCAACCCTCCGCTATGCTATCAGACCAAACTGCGAGGGACTCGGCTACCTGCTTGAAAACGGTGGTAAGTGCACCTACATCGACGAATATTATGCTGCACTGGAAGAGAGAAAAACAGGGGAGCCGCTTGTGATAAAAGAGAAAACCTGTCTCTGTACCGGCATGGCTAATTATGACTGCTGGACTTGCGGCCATACTACTTACCGCCTAAAAGAGACAACCAATCGTCTTGCAAACGGGAAATGGCAACTTCCAAGAGCTGAAGATATTTTTCTCGATTATCAGTTCAGCACTGATCACACCATCAGGCTTCCGGAACAAGAGGTTACCTAACAACCAGCTGAAGATATGAAACGAAAAACAACCATATTTCTCTCTGCCGCGCTTGCAGCACTCATTCTCATCCTGGTTGTTTTTATCGTAAACCAGCTTAACGCGGCAGCCGGACTGCTGAGTTCATTGCACCCTTATGCTGGAACCATCTTCCTTCTCCTGAGTGCCACGGTAATCCTCTTTGCACTATTCAGCGGCTTCAGTCTCTTTTCTGTCCCGAAAAGAGCCTCACTGCCGAAGGATGACAATTCGAAGAATATGCCTGTATATATAGCCCGGTTGACTTCCCGGTTACCGGTTCATCCCATGCACCCGGAACTGTCAAAAAAGGATAAAGATCAACGTTGGGTGCGCACCAATCTCAAATTTCTCGAAGTTGATTCGATCAATACCACGAAGCAGATCGCCACAAAAAACTTTTTTGTAGGTGCCTTTGCACAGAACACCTCCTACGGAACAACAACGTCCCTTCTCAATATCCTGAAAGTGGTCTGGAAGATTTACACGATCCACAATCGTGAACAGCATCTCAGGGAGTTCATTGCACTTGTTCGATCCGTCTATGCCTATCTGCCGCTTTCCGACTTTAAGAAAGAGGATATACCCGCACATATCAAACCGATCATACAATCTTCGTTCAGCAATACCCTCTCGACGCTGCTTCCGGCGGGAAACCTGCTGAGTCCGTTTTTTCTCAACCTCTTTATGGCAGGCTCAACCAACACCTATCTCACTTGTCTTGCCGGTATTATTGCGACCCGGTACTGCCAGGCCATTTCAGAAGAGGACAAAAAAGAGATTATTCAGCAAAGTATGTTTGAAGCTTCATTCATGCTGAAGGAGATTGTCAGGGAGTGTAACCCGATTCTGTCTGTCACGATCAGCCAGGCTGTGAAAAAAGCAGGCATCGAAAGCCTCGATACCATCCCGACTCCTTCGACGGGAAGCGGTATGGCTCAGGATATTGTTTCCCACCTTGCCAGCTCACTGAAACATATGCTTAAAGATAAAGACAATGGCTAAAGAGCTGGTGGCCAACACTTCTTTGGCCATTGCTTCTAATCTTAACGCAGTTCTCTGAAAAAGTCCTGAAGCAGGTTTCGGCATTTCTGCTCCATAATGCCGCCGAACACTTCAGGTTGATGGTTAAGCTGCTTGCATCCGGTCACATTCAGGACTGTCCCCGAAGCACCCATTTTAGGATCATAAGCTCCAAAAATAACCCTCCCGACTTTTGCATTAACAATAGCCCCGGCACACATCGGACAGGGCTCCAAAGTCACAGCAAGAGTACAATCGTTGAGATACTTGCTGCCTATGGTTGCCATTGCTGAGGTCAACGCGATCATTTCAGCATGCGCGGTAGCATCACGAAGTGCCTCCACCTGGTTATATCCTCTCCCGATTACATGACCGTTGCTGTCAAGAACAACTGCTCCAACAGGAACTTCCTTGCGTTCAAACGCTTTTATTGCCTCCCGGAAAGCCAGTTCCATGCAATACGCATAATCCATCATATTTTATATATAAATAGCGTTGAGTTATCGATAAGAGGTTTTACCGTAATCGTTATTTTCATTATACTATGCTCTTTGCGCAATCCCGCCTCTTTCCGGCATTATGAGTGCAAACTATCGTCAGTAACCCAAGACTTAAAAATATGAACATTCATGAATATCAAGGCAAGGATATCCTGAGAAAATTCGGGGTTGCCGTGCCAAAAGGAATTGTGGCCTATTCGCCTGAAGAAGCAAAGCAGGCAGCTGAGCAGCTTTTTGTGGAATCAGGCTGTCCTGTAGTTGTTGTCAAAGCGCAAATTCATGCTGGAGGCAGGGGAAAAGCCGGAGGAGTGAAACTTGCCAAATCGCCTGAAGAGGCCCTGGATATTGCCCGGCAACTGATTGGTCTGACACTTGTTACCCATCAGACCGGCCCGGAGGGCAAAGAGATAGGAAGACTACTTGTCGAAGAGGGTATGAATATTGAAAAAGAATTTTACGTTGGTATTACCCTTGATCGGTCAACATCAAAGAATGTTCTGATGATTTCGACTGAAGGAGGAATGGAAATTGAAAAAGTTGCTGAAGAAACTCCGGAAAGACTCCTGAAAATCCAGATTGATCCGTTGTTCGGAATCCAGGGATTCCAGGCGCGTGAAGCTGCCTTCTTCCTCGGACTGCAGGGTGAACAGTTCCGAAACGCCGTCACCTTCATCACCGCGCTATACAGTGCCTACACCTCTATTGATGCTGCACTGGCTGAGATCAACCCGCTTGTGGTCACCAAAGAGGGGCGAGTTCTGGCGCTCGATGCCAAAATCAATTTCGACGATAACGCGCTCTACCGCCACAAAGAGTTCCTTGAACTGCGGGATACCAACGAAGAAGATCCTTTTGAAGTAGAAGCCTCAAAATCCAATCTCAACTATGTCCGTCTTGACGGCAATGTAGGCTGTATGGTCAACGGAGCAGGGCTTGCTATGGGAACCATGGACATGATCCAGCTTGCTGGCGGAAAACCAGCCAATTTCCTTGATGTCGGCGGTTCAGCAAGTCCCCAGACAGTTGAAGAGGGCTTCAAAATCATTTTAAGCGATAAAAACGTTAAAGCAATCCTTGTCAACATTTTCGGCGGCATTGTTCGTTGCGACCGTGTAGCTGGTGGCATAATTGAAGCTGCAAAAAAAATCGGCCTTCACTTGCCGGTTATTGTGCGACTTGAAGGAACAAATGCGCCAATTGCACAAAAAATGCTTGCTGAATCGGGCTTGAATCTTATCGCCGCTAAAGGTCTGCGTGATGCAGCCCAAAAGGTACAGGAAGCATTGGCCGCGTCCTGAGCCGAACCCTGACAGGAATACACGAAAAAAGACCCCGCAAATTAAAGTTTGCGGGGTCTTTTTTCAATACGAACATGCAAACTCTGCTGCCTCTTCAATCATCATGAGAATCAGCAAAAGAATCATCTAAAGCATCTTCCGCTTCAAGCCAATCCTCTCTGTCCTCCCCATGTTTCTCCCCTCTCTTTTTCCACCGGTAATACGCCGAAAGCCGGATGGCCTCTTCACGATCATCAGGTGTCTGCAACTCATCAATCCCTGAAGGTTTTACCTTTTTCTTTGATTTGTGTGGCATGGCTGTCTGAAAATTATTACAGTTTATTGCAAATAGACTCGGGGAATAATTAAACGACAAACCAGAAAATCCTTGTTTATACATGGATTTTCCTTTTCATTTAATACATCACCTCAGTTGACTGGGATTTCTTTTCCTGTTTTTGGTGTTGGCTCCACTTTAGGAACAACGAGTTTGAGCACGCCGTTATCATACTTTGCCTCGATTTTTTCAGCATCAACGTTCTCACCCACAGTAAAACTCCTGCTAAGGCTTCCCCATGATCGCTCAATTCGGTGATATCCTTTTTTCTTTTCCTCCTCACTCTGTGTTCTCTCCACGCTTATTGAGAGCACATTATCTTCCATCGATACCTTGATATCCTCTTTTTTCACACCTGGAATATCAGCTTCTATGAAAATGGCATTGTCATCTTCACTGATATCCACCTTAAAGTTTGGTGCAATCATTGATGAGAAAAAAGGTGATACTTTATCGTTGAAGACATCCTCGAACATTTTCAAGGGATCCCTTTTATAAAGTGCCATTGCCATGATTGTATCTCCTGTTTTATTTTCATCCATGCAACCTGAAAAAACACTTAACATTTTCCTTTAAAAAAAAATTCCCGATGCGGAGTTTCCATCCACAACCGGGTTGATCGCACAGAATGCAGACAGCCATACGCACGAATGACGAATCTGTCATACATTCATCTAATGTGAGAGGGAATTCTTGATGCTGCCAGCGGCACTCTCAACAAAAAAAAGAAAATGGGCGTCAAAACGACCGGAAAGCAACTGGTTTTACACCATCAAAGCGAACGGTAAGAATACTCAGTGGCCATGAAGAGGTTACGATGTGATTCTTTTTCCCGGTTGCGATCTCCGCAATGATGTCAAGTTCCAGCTCGCTGTAGAATTTTCGGGCAGAGATTAACCCGTCAAGGGCAAATGAAGCGATACCCTGCATACTTGCCATCAATGGAACACCACCAGCAAGCAGAATACTGCGATAACCATCAATTCCAACAAAAGCTGTTTTGGTATGTTTTGCTGACTGGGCAATCATGATGGCAAGTTGGCCCGGAGTGAAATGGTGGATACTCTGTGAAAGCAGCATAAGATCAAATGAACCTGCAGAGAACTCCGGCAGAGCAAATGCATTGAGCAACCGAAAGCTGACGGGAAGTTTTTTTTCTTCTGCCTGACGGTTGCCCTCCTCAATAAATATAGGGACTATGTCGGAACCGGTAATGGAAAGTGGCAGATTTTTTCGCTGTGCCTCTTCAGCCATTGCCAGCGCCAGCCCCCCCGATCCACTTGCCAGTTCCAGCACACTGACCTCCTGTTGTTCGCCTTGTGCCACTTCTTCGATAATCGAAAAAAGCATACCGACATATCGAGGATAGAGATGCAGCATTTGATTCTGCCGGTCAAGGGCCCGCACCATTTCCAGTTTTTCAGTCTCAGGCAGTCTTTGGTCATCCATATGTTCAATCTCTGACGTACGCATAACCCTGTCGAGCAGTTCCGGCAAGAAAAAAAATCCGCCGAGTTCTCTGGACACCCTGAATCTTTCGGCAAGAAAACGTAATATAAACTCGTCTGTTTTACTTTCAAGTTCACCCATACTCTGCCAGGATGAGGGAAACACCCCCTCTGAACGAAGGTTATCAAGAGCCTTAAGGCCAGCTTTTTTCAATTGAAGCATTGCGATATCACCGAGTATTGGTTCTCACGTTATCTGTCAGAAAATACGCACAGCACGAACATGACTGCCGTTCGACTTCCGGCCTTCAAGCTGCTCCCCATTAGTAAAGTCCTGGCCCCATGCGTTGTTTGTATCGCTCTCTGAGGAACTCCAGTAATAGGTATCAACGGTTCCACCAATAACTTGTTTATTGAGATAGAGCTGGTTCAACTGCTCCTTGTTTGGCAAGAACCAGTCACTGTAACCCTCCACAAAAGCATTGGCTGCTACTTTGGCACCATACCAGGAGTAAAACCCTGCCACCTTGCCGGAAGAGTGCGCTATAACATCTGTTTTGGCGACAATAAGACCATGCTGACCGGTAGCATCAACATAAAGAACAATTCCTCCGCCGTAACTGTCTCCAATCTTTAGCGTGGCCGAAGAGGCTACAGCTGAAACAGTCGCCATACTCAGGCTGACAAGGAGGAACATAATCCATGATCGGGTAAGGCTTTTTTGTGCAATACGTTTCATGATGGTTACCATTAATGTTATTGTTACTTGAAACGGTAATTCAAAAACAGTTCGCATGATATGAGATTAAATCAGGTTAATTCTCATTTCGTTTTCGTTCATTGAATTAATATACCACAGGCAACGTGACAAAAACCTTTGTTGACCCGGAAATACTTAGAATAACGCCTGATGGCAGTGCTTTGAAGCCTGTATACATCCTGCCTGATGGAAAAACCCAACAATATATAAGCTACAGTCGTCAGGATTTCTGGCTCTCAAACTGATCCGATCCATAGAGATTAAGCTGCTTGCGGTAATAGGCAAACGCCTCTTCCTGGCGGACTATACCAACCAGCGTACCGTTCTTCGCATCAAGAACCGGCAGGATATCGTAATCAGAAATCTCAAAAAGCTTGAGTGCTTCATCAAGTTTTGAGCTGTCATATAGTACTGGAACATCTTTTTTCACAATGTCTTCAGCAATCAACCCTACAAGAAAATCTTCTTTAAGGAGAATTCTCATCTCATCAAGACTGATAATTCCTGAAAACATACCTTGATCATCGGTAACCAGGTAACTTGACTCGGGTGTATTGAAAAAAGTATCAATCATATTTACAGCACTTTCAGAATCACTGAACTGCACGAAGTCTGTTTTCATGATCTCGGAAATGCTGATATGCTCGGCAACTGACAGGGCAATACCAAAACCCACCCTGACCCCTTCCTTTTCAAGGACATAGCTTTCCATGGTATGACGGTAGGCAAGCCGTGCAATAAGAGAGGAAGTTACAGCGGCAAACATGATCGGAAGCACAATCTCATACTGGCCTGTTATTTCAAACAAAATAAGGATAACGGTTAATGGAGCTCTCATGATGCCTGCTGTCAACGCGCCCATTCCGACAAGGGCATAGGCGCCTGAAGTCGCCGTTATTGAGGGAAACAACATATGAACAAGCGTACCGAACATCCCCCCGAGCATGGCGCCCATTTTCATGGCTGGTGCAAACATGCCGCCCGATCCTCCGGAGCCGATACTGAGACCAGCAACAACCGGTTTAAGAAAATAAATACCGATCATATTGTTCCAGCTTTCATTGCCATTGACCGCATGGTTAATGGCCTCATAAGAAAAGCCATAGAGACCGGGAAGCCACATGCAGATCACTCCACTCATGAGCCCGCCGATAGCCGGCATTGCCCAGACAGGAATCTTCCATCGTTTTTCAATTCTCTCAAACCACTCCTCGATAGTGTAGTAGATCCTGATAAACATAACTGCTGAAAGTCCTGCAAGAATACCAAGCATACAATAAAAAAGCAGTTCTGTATTCGAGACAAGCGTGTACTCATGCACCTGAAAAGTTGGAGAATTACCGAGAAAGCTTCTTGAAAGGACCGTGCCAATGACTGCAGCAATAACAATAGGGCTGAATGTTTTTACACTGAAATCTCCAAGCAGAACTTCAATAGCAAACATCACTCCTCCAATTGGAGCATTGAAAACAGCTGCAAGACCTGCAGCTGCCCCACAGCCGAGAAGTGTACGCGTCTTGTTGGGCGAAAATCGCAGCATCTGTGCTACCGTAGAGCCAATTGCTGCGCCAACCTGAACAATTGGCGCTTCACGTCCACCACCGCCTCCCGTACCAATACTTAAAACAGAGGTTATGCTTTTATGAATCCACAGCTTTCGCATTATAATGCCGTCATTCTGGGCAACAGCCTTGATGACGGATGCAAGACCATGTCCGGGTCGGGCTTTTACAACAAAAGCATTGTAAAGGCCAACAAGAAGACCTCCTACAGCTGGAATGAATGGAAGAAAGGCCATCCAGTATCTGTCGAGAAATGTGGTTTTTCCCAACGTACGAAGGTCGGTAAAGCTTATGGTGCTGATCGTCATAATAGCATCGTGAAATATTACCGCGACATATCCTGTCATAAGACCAACACCAACAGCAACAAACAGAAATGGAATATCCTGGTTCAGATTAAGCTGAACCAGGATATAATCGAGGGTCAATCGGAAAAACTGCCTGGAATTCCCCTTGAAATATCTGCTTCGCCTGAAAATACTGTAGAAAAAAGCCAGTATCTTTCTGCTGATGCTCCCTTTTATGCGAGGTGACAATTTCATGGTTCAATATGATAAAAACCTGTGCATAAAGGAAATACCATCCCTTTGCTCCACCGGTCAGAGCTTTTGTGTGCTGATAAAGGAAATGTCAGTTTTGAGTGCCAGGATAAACATGGCAGGGCTGGTTATGCGGATTCTTTCAGCCGGAGTACGAAAGAATAAAAAAAGGACAGCAAAGATGGAGTGGCTCCCCTTCGCTGTCCAATTCAAACAACCTGACCTGCCTTAACCTAACAATCATGAATCAACACATACATAAAAGCCTGCCAGTTGTTGTTCATTATATTCGACGTTCTTGCTTTCAAAATCATGCACAAAAAAATAATTTTTTTTTAGATTTTTTTCCTATTCGTAGCGAAGAGCTTCGAGCGGCTTAAGATCCGCTGCTTTCTTTGCAGGCCAAAGACCGAAAAAGATCCCGATCAATGCTGAAAAGGCAGTTGCAAGAACAACTGATACCAGGGAGGTTTTAACCGCCCAGCCGGCAAAAGAGGAAAGGATAAGGGAGATGCCGATTCCGGCAAGTACTCCGATGAACCCTCCGCTTATGGTCAAGCCGACCGATTCGACAAGAAACTGCAGCATGATATCGTTTTTTCTGGCTCCGATTGCTTTGCGCAAACCGATCTCACGCGTACGTTCCGTCACGGACACCAGCATGATGTTCATGATGCCTATCCCGCCGACCAGCAGCGATATTGCCGCAATGGAGCCGAGCAGGAGGCTCATGGTCTGCGTGGTGCTGGTGAGCATTTTCTGGATTTCGGTCATATCCCTGATATTGAAGGAATCGTCATCGGCTTTCAGCCGGTGCCTCTTGCGAATCAGTTCACTGATCGAGGTTTTAGCTTGTTCGATCAGGGAGGGAGAGGCGACTTCGACAAAGATGCTGCTGAGATAATCTTTGCCAAGCACGCGGTACATGGCCGTTGTCACCGGAATCAGCACCACATCATCCTCATCCTGCGGTCCGGCAAACCCTTTCGCCGGGGCAATTCCGATAACCATGAAGTTGATCCGGTTGATCTTTATGGTCTTGCCGATCGGATTGCTGCTGCCAAAGAGTTCCTTGACCACAGTCACGCCGATAATCGCCGACTTTGCCCGAGTCTGTATCTCTTCACGGGTAAACCAACGCCCGACAGTGGGTATCGAGGCACGCATTGTTCCATAATCAAAACCTGCTCCGGTAAGCGATGAGCTCCAGTTTTTATTACCGTAAACGATTCGGGCATTGCCATTGACAACCCCTGCAGCATTTTTTATCACGGGGCGGAGCGCGGCAAGAGCATCCACATCAAGGGAGGTAAAGCGGGCAACAGCACCGGCTCCCTGTGCGGCACCATGGATCTTGGCTGATCCGCCTCTGATGGATAGCATATTCGAGCCCATGGATTTCAGTTGTTCCTGCATGGCGGCTTTTGCGCCTTCACCGAGAGCCATCATGGCAATCACCGAGGCTACACCGACCAGTATGCCAAGTACAGAGAGAAAGGAGCGCATCTTGTTGGCAAGAATAGATTGAAAGGCCTGTGCCATAAAGCCTGCCAAGCGGCCATTCTGTAATAAGGAGGCGCTTCCTGCTCCCTGCAGCTCAAAGCCGTTCTCCCCTGCAACAGCCATGGAGGAGAGGGCCAGTCCCGGCCTCCGTTCATCTGTGACAATGACACCGTCACGCATGGTGATGACTCGCTCGGCATAGGCTGCGATATCGTTTTCATGCGTGACCATGATGATGGTTTTGCCTTGGTCATGAAGTGCTTTAAAGATCTTCATGATTTCAGCGGAGTTTTTCGAGTCGAGGTTGCCGGTCGGTTCATCAGCAAAGATGATCAGAGGATCGCGTACCAGCGCCCTGGCTATCGCCACTCGCTGCTGTTCTCCTCCGGAGAGCTGGTTTGGCGTATGATCGACTCTCTCTTCAAGACCAACCTGCCTGAGCCGTTCTTTGGCTTCCTGATGGAAATCCCCCTTGAGCCCGCTGTATATATGCGGAAGCCGTACGTTCTCGACAATACTCATGCGCTTGAGCAGGTGAAACTGCTGGAAGACAAAACCGGCAACATTATTGCGCACGCCGGCCTGTTCGTCTTCAGAGAGGGTGTTGACATTTTTGCCGAAAATCAGGAACTCACCCTTATCAGGATTGTCGAGCAGGCCAAGAATCTGAAGCAGTGAGGATTTGCCTGACCCTGAGGCTCCCATGATGGCAACAAATTCTCCCCTTTCTATGATAACGGAAACACCACGAAGCGCCTGAACAGTGCTTTCTCCGATCTGGTATGTCCGGTGAACATCCCGAAGTTCAAGCATGGGTTTCATTAGCGTGTCCTGTTGCGCTGAGGCATAAATGGATTGCTGCCGCCTTTTTTTCCGGGAAGCACAAAGGAGGAATCAGGAAGCAGCACAACAGAACTGTCTGACAGGCCTTCGAGAATCTCGATCTTGCTTTCGTCCTGCATCCCGGTCTGCACTGCTTTATAGCGGACCTCCCCTGGTTTGCGGCGGCTCCGCTGCAGCACCACGGTTTTGCCGTTTCTGCTCTGTACAGCCCCGACCGGCAAGAGCAGTGCATACTGCTTCTCCTGAACGATAATCTTGACATTGGCGCTCATACCAGAGCGAAAAACATCGGGAATGCGGTCAGGGACAACATCGACATTATAGATATTCACGTTGTTCTGCAGGTGCGACTCATAGTAGATATGTTTGACAACCCCGTTCACCCTGATATCGGGGTAGGCATCAAGGCCGATTACCGCCCGTTGTCCCACTTTGACTCGTCCGATATCGGTCTCATCGACATACGCTTTAACCAGAAGCCGGTCGGATAACACAAAGAGCGAGTCGCTCGTTGTCACGGTCTGACCGGGGTCAACGCTGCGGACAATCACCTGACCAGCCATCGGAGAGATCACGGCGGTCTCCTTGTATACTTTCTGCCAGTAGCTCAGTTCGCTTTTTCCCTGCAATTTGGCGGCATCAAGCAACGCTGCGCGTTCGGTTGAGCTGAGCATGGCAAGCACCTCACCTCGCTTCACCAGTTGTCCCTCTTCGACAAGAATCACTTCGATTCTCCCGCCGACCGAGGACTGGATTTTAACGCGGGTTTGCGGTTCAACGGCTCCGGTTGTCGATACTGATGAACTGATGGTGCCTCGAGAAGGACGAACTTCTTCGAAGGCTTTCTTCTCAGTCCGGTTGGCAGTAAAATACCAGAGCCCTGCCGCTCCGAAAACAGTGAGCACCACAAGAATACCCCATACCAGTTTTTTGCGACTAACCATCCAGTCCTTCTCCTTTTGCCTGAATCCATTGAGCCTCGGCGATCAGCAGATCTGCTCCGGCGTTGAGAAACTCTTTTTTTGCATTCACCAGATTGTTTTCAATAATCACCCATTCGTTGAACGGAATGAGGCCATTCGAATATTGTGCATTGGCAATGGATGATCGCTCCGTGGCGGCATCAAGAAACCTTTTCTTCACGACAACCATCTGGCGGGCATCAAGAAAACTTTTCCAGCTCTGTTCGAGAAAATCAAACAGCTGCAGATATCCGCTTTTTTCTTCTGCATTCTGCTGGCTGAGCACCGCCATGGCTTTGGCTACCCTTGCCTGGCCGCTGCCGCCTTCATAGATCGGCACGGAAACCGTCACACCGGCATTCCACTCCAGTTCGTTAAAGGGCAAGCGGTCAACAGAACCATTCCCGATCGAAGAGGTCACGTAGAGCTGCGGCAAAAAGGCACTTCTGGCAGCAGCAAGATCATATCGCGCTGCTTTGCTTTTGGTATCGAGCTGCTGGAAGAATGGGTTGTTTTTTGCAAGAAGTGCAAGATCAGGCTTCGCTGTTGAAAAATCCGTTGCCTTGAATACACCCTGAACCCTGAGCGGTTGATGGGTGTCCCGTCCAAGTGCTGAAGCAAGGGTTGTCTGGGCAAGTACCAGTCCCCGCCTGGCCTGTGAAACTTCAAATTCCGCCTGGGCAAGATCTGCTTCGGCTTGGCGAAGTGAGCCAATGTGTTCACGCCCACCCTGATAGCGCAAACTGATCAGACGGACATTATTCTGACGCCTTGCAGCAATCTCAACGGTAAGGCCGACAAGATCCTGGGCTTTGAGTAATTGTGTAAATGCTGATCTGAGGGCAAAACGGAGATCGGCGGAAACCAGACGATAGTTGTATTGGGCTCCCTTGATCGCTTCTTTGGTTCGGGCAACCTGGTTTGAAGTTTTATGGCCGTCATAAAGGAGCTGCTGTGCCGACACCGAGTAGGTGTGCGATGAAGCGAGACTTCCCCCTTTGGCTGTCGTACCGCTTTCCCGTGAGTTCAAGCTCAGACTGAGCTGGGGCATTAGTGATCCGCCAGTGATGCGTCTGTCGGCTTCAGCCTGCTGCAGGAGTGCAAGAGCAGAATAAAAATCAGGATGTGCTGTTCTGGTCTCGCTGACACACTGCTGCCAGCTCAGCAGCTCTTCAGCCTGCACTGGTGAGGTCAGAATGGAAAAGAACATCACCAGAACCAGATACTTTGTTGATCTCATTGCGAAAGTGTTCTGTCTATACCTTTATTAATCGACCATGCTGAAAAACAGGTTTCCCCGTTTCGACGATCTTTAGGTTAAAATCTTGTGCTTTATGTTACGATATTTTATAAAAAGTCGACACTCAACAATTTATTGATACGTTTTGGCTGCCGCACACCAAGAAATAAAATATACCCTTTCTATGAGTGTGTTGACAAAAAAAGCCCCGGCAAGTTTTCCGGGGCTTTGTGCATGGTGAGGCATTGGTTATTTACCGACTTCGGCACCAGACTGGCTTGTACCTGTCTGACTCGCGACATAGCTGCTGCTTTTTGATGCTTCAGGATTGTTGTTTCCTTGTATACTGCCTTTATATGATGTAGAACAACCGGCCAGAGCTACAATAGCCATGATTAATAACGCATAGGTCTTCATAATCGACTCCTGTTTTGTTATTGATGAAAGGTTATAAATCGGCAAGAGGATGTACAAATTTTCTGCCCACCCTCATACCTTATCATGAGCAGAAAATCAGTCAGTTTCTTTTTCCACCAGTGTTCTGCCTCTCTTTGTTATTGCCATCCTTGTTCTTCTCTTCCTCCATGCTCTTGTTGTCAGCACCCTTTTTCGGCTGCTCCTGGACTCGCTGGTGCTC
>JAAXWX010000019.1:25282-38370 GCA_013334755.1 Chlorobiaceae bacterium
TCCTGGACTCGCTGGTGCTCTACAGCTTTCTGCTGCTGATCCTGGACTCGCTGGTGCTCTACAGCTTTCTGCTGCTGATCCTGGACTCGCTGGTGCTCTACAGCTTTCTGCTGCTGCTCCTGGACTCGCTGGTGCTCTACAGCCTTCTGCTGCTGCTCCTGAACTCGCTGGCTCTCTACAGCCTTCTGCTGCTGATCCTGGACTCGCTGGTGCTCTACAGCTTTCTGCTGCTGATCCTGGACTCGCTGGTGCTCTACAGCTTTCTGCTGCTGCTCCTGGACTCGCTGGTGCTCGACAGCCTTCTGCCGCTGCTCCTGGATTCGCTGATTATTTGCATCATTACGCTGATCCAGAATTCTTCTTTTGTTATCGTCGTTGCGCTGATACTGGTTGTTGCCATGATCGGATCTGCGATACTCAATATCACGGTACCGTCTGATATCCTCCCAGCGATGCCTTCTTATTTGATATGGAAGCCTGTTGTTCCGGAGGAGCACCCATGGTCCATGGTAATTTGAAGAACGGTACCAGCGGTTGTTGTGGTATATGTAGTAATATCTACCGTAATAGACCATATCATAAGGATTTCCTATGGATACCGAAAACCCTTGACCCCGCAGATAGATAAAATTCGGTGCTGAATTGATCACAAAGGAGGGGTGACTCCCTGTGCTTATTTGAACATTTATCGCCGCCTTTGCATCGGCAGCAGGATTCGCAAGAAGCATGCCTGCGATTCCTGCTGCGAGCCAGATTTGTTTTTTCATTGTTCTTTTCCTGTTAACATGTTGTTTAGTGATGACAAAAATGCACTGTTGCTGCAGTTCGAGAACACAACACCCCGCCCCTTTTCGGATTTTCCCAGGCTATAGCTTTTTTTATATGCGTCGCCCCTGAATAACCCGAATCAGAATTACCACGATAGCTATAACCAGAAGAGCATGAATCAACCCTCCCATAGTGTATGAACTTACGAGCCCTATAAGCCAGAGAACTATCAAGATGATTGCAATGGTTTCGAGCATGGCACTTCTCCTTTTTTTGTAGACATCAGTAAAATTTCACTGCTGAATTTGATCTCCCTTCCTTATGCGAACCTTCCTATCTCTTTATTATATAAACCACTTTAATAAACGAAGCGCCGGACTAATAAGTTTCGCCTGAATAAAGAGAATGATCTCTTTACGAACTCAGGGAAACGATTTTCGACAAGATGGAAAGATTCAAACAGCAATAATGAGCAATAATTGCGTATAAACCCGGAATTATTATTCTATCGCTCCATCATTAAAAAACCTGGTATCATGAATTTGTTTCGGGCTGTTTCATCATGATGGCAAATAAAAAAATATCCTTTAACTATCAATAATTAAATGGATTAGCTTTTTAAAAACCGGAAGCGAAGTATCACGATAAAAATTGTATCTTTTCCACCGTGCCATACAATTATTTCAATGATGTCGATTACTTATATCAAGGCCTTTTTATCATGCTTGAAGCCCGAAATCTTTCTCTCAGCGTCGGAACCAAAGAGCTCCTGACCGATACCTCGTTTCGCATTGGCGACAAAGACCATGTCAGTCTTGTCGGCCTTAACGGGACAGGAAAAACAACTCTCCTGCGTCTTATAAGCGGGCCATCTTCCGATTCCGCACTCATTACCACCGGCCATTTCATGAAATCGGCCGATACAACCATCGGTTATCTTCCTCAGGAGATCTCTTTTGATGCCGATCTGGAAAAAACCGCCCTGCAATATGCCCTCCAGGCCAACGCAAGACTTTTTGAGCTGTCCGATAAAATAACCAGGTTGGAACACGAACTTGCCCTGCCTGAACAGGATTACGAGAGTGAATCCTACCATCACCTTATTGAGCATTTTTCCGATGCCATGCACGAATTTGACCATCTGGGCGGCTACACTATGCAGTCCAATGCCGAAAAGGTGCTCAGCGGTCTCGGATTCAGCGAAATAGATTTTCATAAAAAAGTAAAGGCCTTTTCCGGCGGATGGCAGATGCGCCTGCATCTCACTAAACTGCTGCTGCAGAACCCGACCCTGCTACTGCTTGATGAGCCGACCAACCACCTTGACATAGACTCACTCCGCTGGCTTGAAAATTATCTCATCAACTACGAGCACAGTTATATCATCGTATCACACGACCGTTTTTTCCTCGACAAGCTCACCACAAAAACCCTTGAAATCGCCTTTGAGCGCATAAACGAATACAAGGGGAACTACTCTTATTACGAAAAGGAGAAGGCTGAGCGATATGAGCTGATGATGGGCCAATATGAGAATGACCTGAAGAAAATGGCGGAGCTGAAGGCCTTTGTCGACCGCTTCCGTTACAAGGCCACAAAGGCACGACAGGCACAGAGCCGACTCAAGCAGATGGAGAAGATGGAAAAAAACATGTTCACTCCTGAAGAGGATAACTCACGCATCTCCTTCCGCTTTCCGAAGGCCAACCCTTCAGGAAGAGAGGTCATGCGACTCCAGGGAGTCAAAAAAGCCTACCTGCTGCCTGATGGCACAAAAAAGCAGGTGCTCAACAGCATCGATCTGGAGGTCATGCGCGGCGACCGGATTGCCATTGTCGGCTCAAACGGTGCTGGAAAAACAACCTTCTGCAAAATTCTGGCCGGAGAGATCGACTTTGAGGGTAAACTGACCATGGGACACAACGTTACCCTGAATTACTTTGCCCAGCACCAGACCGAAAACCTCTCCCAGGACAAGAGCATCTACATGGAGATGATGGACTCCGCCCCCTCGTCCGAAGCACAGAAAAGGGTACGCGACATTCTTGGCTGCTTTCTCTTCAGCGGTGATGCCGTCAATAAAAAGATCCGGGTGCTGTCGGGAGGAGAAAAATCAAGGGTCGCACTGGCAAAAATCCTGCTGCAGGCATCGAACCTGCTGATCATGGATGAACCGACCAACCATCTCGACATGCGCTCAAAGGAGATGCTGATCGACTCGCTTGAATACTATGACGGCACACTCCTTATTGTCAGCCATGACCGCTACTTCCTCGACAGCCTGGTCAACAAGGTGGTGGAAATAAAAAACGGCACGCTGCAGCTCCACCTTGGCACGTACGCCGAATATCTTGAAACCGCTGAAAAAGCCATTGAGGCCGAACGCAAACTGGAAGCCGCCATGAAGCAAAAAAGTCATGCAGCACCGGCAAAAAACACGGAAAAAGAGAAAGATCAAGCCCAAAAAAGCGCTGCCGCAAAAAAAGACAAAAAGCGAATCGCAGAGATCGAACAGAAAATCAACCGGCTTGAGCAAAAGAAAGAGTCAATTGAAACCATGATGGCAACCGAAGATTTCTATAAAAAAAGCCAGGAAGAAACCGCCAAAACCCTTGAGGGCTACCATGCATTGTGTAATGAGCTGAATGCGCTTTTTGCTGACTGGGAACAAATCTCTTTGTAATTCGCTTGCTCTGAATGGTTTTTGCCTTCTAAAAAGCTCCGTGATCCAGCTATGCAGCCATCATCAATGATGAGGATCGAACACCTGAAACAAGAGATTGTTTGACATTCAACATTTTTTGGCCATTGGACATGCCAGCCATTTTTTTATGGTTTCAACAAGAAGAAGAGGGGATATGGGTTTAGTAATATAATCGTTCATACCCGCCTCCATGCAGAGATCACGGTCACCCGGCATGGCATGGGCGGTAAGTGCGACTACTGGAATGAGGTGATTCAGTACTGCGGATTGCGGATCGCGGATAATACGGGTTGCCTCCAAACCATCCATTACCGGCATCTGCAGATCCATAATAACAAGATCATATAGTATGCTCTCAAGCGCCCTGACCGCTTCAGCACCATTGACAACAACATCAATCTGATAACCCAGCTTGCCAAGAATGCCTATCACCACCTTCTGATTAATTCTGGTATCTTCTGCAAGCAGCAGCCTGATTCCTTCCCTGCCCTCTTGAGCAGGCTTTTCCGTAAATGACTGAAGTGCTTGACCGAACTCACGGCTCTCCCTTGCCGGGATAGACACACGAGCTGAATCGGCGGTATCAGCAACAATCAGGGCGGCAAGCTTATCAAACAGATCCGAGTAACGAACAGGTTTTTCTAAAGAAGAGTCAAATCCCATACTATTGACTTTTTGCAAATTATATTTATTGCCCCGGGATGTCATCATGACAAGAACTGTATCCCGAAGTTTATCATTCTTCTTTATTGAACAACCAAGCATCGCTCCATCCATATCAGGCATCTCCATGTCGATCAGGGCAAGTCGATAAGGCATCCCGCTTTCAAATGCGCTTAAAAGTTCGTCAAGAATAGAAGCAGAATCGGATAGTACTTTGACATCCGCCTCCCACGACAAAAGCTGCTGCTGAAGAACATTCCTGCTGGTTGCGTTGTCATCGAAGACAAGAATATGCTTTCCGGCAATCGCATCTTTTGCATAGCGCCGACCGTTAATGCCTGCATTCTGTTTTTTAAATGAAAGGGTAAACCAGAACTCCGAGCCTTCACCATTACGGCTATTTACTCCGATCTCGCCCCCCATAAGCTGCACAAGCTGACGACATATAGCCAATCCAAGACCCGTGCCACCGTATCTGCGTGTCGGGGACGAATCAACCTGGGTAAAGCTCGAAAAAAGAGTATCTATTTTCTGCCGGGGAATTCCAATACCAGTGTCCCGGACCGAAAAACGAAGCAAAAGCTCATCATCAGTGATGGAAACAAGGTCAACAAAAACAGATACCTCACCCTGATGTGTAAACTTGATGGCATTTCCTGTAAGATTGTTGAGCACCTGGGAGAGCCGCCCGGGATCGCCCCGAAGGAAAGGAAAAACCTCGGGGCTGACAGCACTTATCAACTCGAGTTCTTTATCTCTTGCTCTGACAGCCATGATCGCTGCAACATCGTCGAGTACCTTTCGAAGATCAAAATCAATAATTTCAAAATCAAGTTTTCCTGCCTCGATATTTGAAAAATCAAGGATATCGTTGATCAGGCCCAGGAGAAAATCCGCGCTTTCCATAACCGCCTGGGCATATCTCCTCTGTTCGTCGTTCAATGCAGTATCAAGTAAAAGTCCGGTCATGCAGATAACACCGTTCATAGGTGTACGGATTTCATGACTCATATTTGCCAGAAATTCACTTTTCACACGATTTGCCGCTTCAGATGCATAACGGGCATCAACAAGCTCGGTTTCATGACGATGACGCAGTTCAGCATTGGTAAAAAGCTCAGCCAGAACCCGAAGAAGAGAGACATCATCTTCTTCCCAGGTTTTCAGCTTGCGAACGGAATCAAATCCAACAAAACCAAAACACTGGTCACCATATTGCAGAGGAAGAGTAATGAACGACTGGATCCCCTGAGGCTCAAGATGTATGCGAAAAGGATTATCTTCCGCTAATTCCCTCACATTCGGAAGATGCACAATCCTGCCTTGAAGATGAGAAGAAACCAGACCCGCCATGGCATCATTCGGAACATCCTGAAGATGCTGAATCTCCGCATTTATCCCCGGAGCACACCACTCATGGGTATTGCTCATGGTTTTCTTTTCAAAGTCATATCGGAACAGATAGACCCGATCAACTCCAGAAAACTCTCCGACAAGTGCAAGAGCCCGGTTTATGGATTTATCAAGTTCTTCGAGAGGTTTATTGATAAAACCGATTGCAAGATCCATAAGCACCATTTGAAATGCCGACCTTTGCCTGAGTTCTTCCTGTACTTTTTTACGGTCGGATATGTAGCTGTGAGAGCCAGCCATGCGGTAAGGAATACCCTCACTGTCCCTAAGAGCTGCACCTTTTGCAAGTATCCACAGATATGAACCGTTCCTGTGCCTTAATCGAAATTCAATACTGAAGGAAGGTATCTCCTCTTTGAGATACCGGTCAAGATATGCTTTGTAGATCGGATTGTCCTCGGGATGCAGCCTATCTTCAAAAGTAGCATAGACATTGGAAAGCTCATGCTCTTCATAGCCGAGCATATTTTTCCATTTGGGCGAAAGATAGAGGCTGTTATCCCTTAAATTCCAGTCCCAGATACCGTCATTGCTGCCGTTTACAGCCAGCATATACTGCTCACGGCTCAGTATCAGCTCTTTTTCACGACGTTTTATGCTTCTGTCCGTTCGGCTGAGAACGACAAAAAGAAAGCTGAAAAGCAGGCTGAAAATCACAATTACGGCAATAACTGTAATTGTGACCAGACGGTAAACTCCTCCAATATAGGCAGAGATATCCTGCATCAGGATTACTTTCCCGATCGATCGTCCTGAAACTTCTTTCAAGGCTTGAGAGGTGATCCTCCAAGGTCTGCCATCCCAGTCAGCATCGACACTTTTTGATGTTCCATCCACTGAAAGCACGGCTTTAAATGCATCAGGAAAACGGCCAAGGGATGAAAATAACAGTACATCATTGCTGAAAAGAGTCCAGCCGGCATCACGATGAGAAACCTTCATACCCTCTTCCCACTCTGTTCGCTGCAGATATCTTTTTTCAATGAAAAGCGCCACCCCTTGGCCCGACTCAAAATGAAAACCCTTTAAAATATTTTCGACATCCCGGCCAAGCTCGATATAACCGAGAAGCCGGCCATTTTCCTGCACAGGTATTACAGCCCTCAGAGAAAGGGTTCCCATCGGACCGAGTTCAATCCCGCTTGACAGCTTTTTTCCACTCTCGGCTTCGCGAGCAGTAAAACTGTCAATTCGATCACCACTTCTCGTCGGATTATCTACACGAAGAAGACAGATTCGTTCTGCATCAATAAAATAAAAATGAGATATACCGTAATCGCGTTGAAGCCTCTGAAAAAGCAGAGAAGTGAGTAAATAGAGCCGCTCTTTATCGTGATCACGCAATGCGCCGCTTAAAGCGCTGTTATGGCTGAGAGCCTCAAGAGTTACGGCAAGGTCGTCCTTCGATACATCAAGGCTTTTCTTTATGTCTTCAGAAATCTCGGTTTCAGAACGGTGAACACTCTCCTGCTCTCTCTGCTGCTGCTGCCACCACAACAGCAGACCAAAAGAGAGGATAATCAGCGAAATCAGCGCAGCAAGCGGAGGCATAAGACGCTGAATTACAAGACCTGGCGGCACCTCGATCCGTCGCGAAACAAGATAAATACTTGTCAGAATAATCAGACTCACCAGTATCACGCCTATGGGAATTGAAGACCGGGCTACAAGGTCCCATGCCCAATCTGAAGCATCAATATCTATCCCAAGTACCGCAACGACTCTTCCGTCCTGAGAATCAACAAGAGGAACAAAACCGCTTACCCAAGTCCCCCAGCGGTCTGCAACAGGTCCTTCTGTATCAGGCGCTTTTAAGCGGAATACATTCTGCAGAATATCTGTAGCTTCACTGTATATTTGGCCGGCAGGAGAGGATTCCGTGGAACCTGATGGTTCGGAATCAACATAAAAAAAAACGTGTCCATTACCTTTTTTGCCAAGGAGATAAACAAAACGGCTATCTGAAGCGGCACTGCTGATTCGCGCAAGCTTTTCTTTAAGCTTATTGTAAGCTGGCTTTTCAAGATCGGATTTTGAACCTTCAAGCGTTTTAAGCTGCTCCATATCAATACCCTGGGCAGCAATAAAAACCTGTTGAAGAAGTTGATCATGCATCTGACGATCAACGTGAACGACTGTCCACCATGCAGAGAGAAACCCTATAATAAAAATGATCCCTAAACGCAGTAAAGAAAAACTGTTCTTTTTCTTTAAACGAGATATGGGTGTACTCAGAGCCTCCATGAACATTCAGTAAAGAGGTGAATCTCTTTCAATACAATACAGAACCGTCTCCCGAATCAGGAAAACGGATCAACGACTTACCCCGGACTCATGTGTACTGCATAGTGGTGTCATAGCTGAAACTCTGTCCAATAATATTAAGGAACAGCTTTAAAAATCTGATACATTAAGCATAATGGGGGCATTGTAATGATATTTTAACATTTTTTCCATGACTTTCAAAATTCATCTATCATGGCAACAAGCGTGTCCTGTAAAGATCATAGTCAGTCACAAGTCTATTGTAATCTCTGTCCATTAACGGCGATGATATCATAAAATCAGCCGACGCTCGATTACATGCAGTAGGAATATTCCACACTACAGCCATGCGCAGAAGCGCCTTAACATCGGGATCATGAGGTTGCGGTTCAAGCGGATCCCAGAAAAAAATCAAGAAATCTATCTCCCCCGAAGCAATCCTTGCTCCAATCTGCTGGTCGCCACCAAGCGGACCGCTCATGAGTTTATGAACTTCAAGGCCAAGCTCTCGTTCGAAGACCCCTCCGGTAGTGCCTGTTGCGTATAGAGTGTGCTTCTCAAGCAGGTCCCTGTTGAATTTCGCCCATTCCAGAAGATCTGCTTTTTTGTTGTCATGCGCGACAAGAGCAATATTCTTGGAAGGCTCCATGGTCACCTGTATATGGCTCATAACTGTAATTATTTTATTTTTTTAAATATCACCAGTGATCAGGAAAAAAGAACCGGATTGTTAATGATCGTTGACATCAGAAACACTTGATTGGAATCACAATTTCCCGGTGCCTGAAAAAATCTTGAGACCAATAATTCCGGACACAATTAAAAGCAGACAAACAATTCTTGCAAAATCCCGGGATTCATCAAAGAGAAGCATCCCGAAAAGGGCAACTCCGGTAGCTCCAATCCCTGTCCACACAGCATAAGCTGTACCAACAGGAATGGTTTTCATGGCAAAAGAGAGGAACCAGAAACTTGTTATCATCGCCACCGCTGTCAAGAACGAAGGAAAAGGCTTTGTAAAGCCTTCGGTATATTTTATTCCAATTGCCCAACCGCACTCAAGACAACCGGCGATAATCAGGTAAATCCAGGACATATCAATTATGGTAAAATTTTCACCCAACAGCGAAGCTTGTCTGATTCGCGAGCGGCATGTAGCACTTTCTGGATCATAAGGCCATCCGGAAAACATGCAGCATCGTGTAACCTCTTTTCGTTGTTCTTAAGCGCCTTGACAATCCGGTGGGCAAGGAAGGCAAAGCCGACGGCAAATATACCATGCACGGCAAGTGATGACTGCCTGATTTTTTCCTGCAAAACAAGTTCATCCCATGAAAGCATCGGTTCAACCTGCTTCCATCGGGGTGCATCGATAAGACTGCGGGCACCCTTTGCTTCATTGTTTACAATCTCCCACAATCTTCCAGCACCATCAAGCCTGATGGTTTTAAGGCTGCCGACCACTTCGACTGAAAACCATGTATAGGCTCCAACAGTGGTGACATGCATCAGCGAAGTGCTTCCAAGGGCAACGGATGAGGGACCGAATTTCATCATCATGGCGAAATTGTCGTCGGAGGTGACAGCACAAGGTTTCCCTGATTGGTCAGGCCGGAATGGAATACTCGTAGATAAGTTACATAAAACTTCAGCAATTTCCCCGACAAGGTAGCGGTTCAGATCAACAAGGTGGGAACCAAGCGCACCAAGAGCTCCGCCCCCTTTTTCGGCATCACACCACCATGACCAGGGCATATCCGGCCTGTTACGGCTGGCAAGATTGATAACCGTTCGTACTTCATAGACTTTGCCGATTTCACCACTGTCAATCATCTGTTTCATGCAGCGTACCGTAGGATGAAATCTCATCTGATGATCAAGAATCGCAAAACCGGAAGCGTTTGTTGCAACATCAACCATGACTGCTGCATCAGCAACATTGAGAGCAAAGGGTTTTTCACAAAGCACGCTCTTGCCGTTTTGCAACAGCCCGGTCACCATCTCCGCATGAAGAAAGGGTGGCGTTGTCACACACACCAGATCAAGGTCACAGTGCAGCATGTCACGCCAGTCGGCAAAGCCCTGGCTGATGTCGAACATATTCATGAACTTCTGTCGATTCAGATCAGTCGGGCTTGCCACTGCAGCAAGCTCAACATTTTCCATCAGTGAGAATGCCGGAGCCTGTGCCACTTTGGCCCAGCCGCTTCCTATAAAACCTATTTTTATTTTTTTTTGCGCCATTTCCTCAAGATATATTCATATTTATTACTTACCCGCAAAGATAACAAGCAATTAAGCAAAGGAATAACTTCACGGTTCAAATCAAAATCCCGCTTATTCAGGATAAAGTGTTTTCAGCGATTCCAGTATTTAAACGCTTTTTACAACCCAAAACAATCTAAAAATTTAAGGCAAAAAAAACATAGCCATTCAATAATATAAGGCTAATATATTGTTTCAACGAAAAAAGCGAACCTTTGCATCTCATACACCGAAATAACGTTTTCCAGGATAGTTTTTTGATGGTGTTGAGAAGTTGATTGATTTTGACAAGCTCTTTGGCGTGATGGTCGTTCAATGGCAAGCAAGAGTTGAACGAATGCTGTGTCGCGACACATCGGGATTACCCTTCCGACATGCCCCCATTTACTGCATCACCTGCAATTGGAAATATTCTGCTCTTTGCGTCATCTGACCTATACGCTGGAGAATAGTGATGTGATTAAAATCATCAGTAGCAATGCAAAAAGGGTGATTTTGGTCACCCTTTTTGCATTGCTACTGATGGTCACCTCTATAAATCTATTCAGCGATTCGATGGCTTCAATGGGCGATGCTCGAAACGCTCACGTCAATTTATAGCTGGGCCTTGATATTTTATTACTCAACCAACCTGCTGCGCTTTTGCAAGCCGGGCTTTTTCGATATAGGTTTTCTGGATATCACGCGACACGTTGTATGCCTTTGAAAGGCTGTCTGAACTCCAGAGCCTTGCATCGAAGGCCATACAGATATTTCTGAGAAACGGTATACCAGCTTCGGTTACCCGTACGCTCTTGTCACCCAGAACTACGATGCCGTCGTTCTGCATGTCTTCAAGCCGGTACAGGGCAATATCAAGTTCGTCGGTATAAAGCTTCGGATCTTCCCATGAGGTCTCCTGCTTGCACATCAGGTTGAGAATATGACGACGAAGCACCAAATCCTCATCGGTCAGCAAGTGACCACGGTGCAGCGGAAAACGACCTTCGTTCACAACCTTTATGTAGGAAATATCGTCGCGCTCGTTCTGTGCAAAAGCGTACCAGGTGTCGCTGATGGAGGAAGAACCAAGCGCCAGCATCATCTGGGTAGTATTTTCGGTATAGCCCATGAAGTTACGATGCAGTGTTCCGTTTTTCGCGGCAATGTAGAGTGCGTCACCCTCGATGGCGAAATGGTCCATGCCGATCTCGTGATAACCGATAGATTCGAGCATCGCACTGCCTTTATCATAAAGCTCCTGCTTGACGTCACCAACCGGCAGGTCCTCTTCCTTGAACTTCCGCTGTCCTTCATACATGTGGGGATTATGGCCATATGCATAGAAGGCCAGACGATCAGGTTTGAGCGCCATAACTTTCTGGATGGTATCGGTAATGGTGGCCATCGTCTGCTTGGGAAGACCGTAAACAAGATCAAAATTGATGGAGGTAAAACCGATTTCACGTGCAAGATCAATCTTCTCTTTAACCAGCTCGAATGACTGGATACGATTGATCTCCTCCTGCACCGTCGGATCGAAATCCTGGATTCCGAAACTCATACGGCGGAATCCGACGCTGTACAACGCCTCGAGATGCTCCCTTGATGTTGAGCGAGGATTGGTCTCAAAGCTGAACATATAGTTATCCATCTTATTGACGTTCTTGCAGATACCATCAATAAGGCGAATGAGGTTTTCCGGACTGAAAAAGGTGGGAGTACCACCGCCGATGTGCAGTTCCTTGACATTGAGCCTGCCGGGAAAAACATCGGTGTACATCTTCCACTCTTTGAGCAGAGCCTCAAGATAAGGGGTTTCATAGGAGTGATCCTGGGTGCGATGAGCATTACAGCCACAGAAATAACAGTGGTTCTCACAGTAGGGGATATGAATATACAGGCTTATACCGGTGGTCTCGTTGCTGTCGTTGAAACCTTTGACCATTGCCTCTTTCCACTGCTCCTGGGTAACACCGTCGGTGCTCCATGAAGGAATAGTCGGATAACTGGTGTAACGGGGACCGGGATTGCTGTATTTTACTGCAAGATTAGTTGCCATTGTTATCTTCCTCTACAAGGATTATTTTTTTAAATTAGCTCTCGTGAAAATACATAAAACTCGGCAATTTCATAAATCATTAGCCCACAAACAGGCTTGATCACCTTGAGCCGCATGGCTTTTGTGCTGCATTTCCGATATGCCACTCTGCGAAGCTTATCAACACTGACTTCGTCACTGTACATCAAGAAAACCAGCGTGTCGCTACCAAGAAGCTTGTTGAAGTACCACACAAAGAGAGATTACAACACAGTACCGTCACTCAACCACGGTTAGGCTTATACTCAAACCGTTAACTGAAAATCAGCAGAGTTACTTTTATATGAAACAAATAACAGCAAATAGTAAAAGGCCGGTTGTCGGCATTCTCATGGGCTCAGATTCAGATTTCGACATCATGAAAGAGGCTGCAGAGTCTCTTGATGATTTTGATATTGCTTCAGAGATTTCCGTTATTTCAGCTCACAGGACACCGCATGACCTTGAAGAATATGCCTCTTCAGCCATTGAACGGGGACTGAAAGTTATAATCGCCGGAGCTGGTGGCGCAGCTCATCTACCCGGTGTTACTGCGGCCATGACGGTCCTGCCGGTTATCGGCGTGCCGATTTTCAGCAAAAAACTCAATGGGCAGGACTCGCTCTATTCCATCGTACAGATGCCTGCGGGTATTCCTGTGGCAACCGTCGGCATTGATAATGCGCGAAATGCCGCCCTGCTTGCAGTCCAGATACTTGCCCTTTCAGATGAATCACTGATGAGCGCCCTCCTTGAGTTCCGAAAAAAACTTGCCGATGCTTCCCGGCAGAAAACCGCCAGAATCCGCGAGAAGCTCTATGGAAAAAGCTGAATTCTGGATCAAGAATCTGCAGCTTATTCCTCATCCGGAAGGCGGATACTACCGTGAAACATACCGGAGCGAAGACTCATATTCCTTCACCGCTGCAACTCCCTTCAATGGTCTGCGTT
>JAAXWX010000020.1 GCA_013334755.1 Chlorobiaceae bacterium
AAAGCTGAATTCTGGATCAAGAATCTGCAGCTTATTCCTCATCCGGAAGGCGGATACTACCGTGAAACATACCGGAGCGAAGACTCATATTCCTTCACCGCTGCAACTCCCTTCAATGGTCTGCGTTATTATGCAACAGCCATTTACTATCTCCTCAAGGGTAGAGAGCGCTCAAAGCTGCACAGGATTCACTCCGATGAAATCTGGTTTTTTCATGCCGGTGATCCCCTCACAGTTTATTTTTTTCCGGAAAATGGTGAACCATCCAGCTTTACGCTCGGTACTGAACCCCACAAGGGAGAGGTCATGCAGGGAATCGTGCCGGCAGAAAGCTGGTTCGGTGCCTGTTGTGAAAAGCCCGGAGACCAGAGTTTTGCTCTGGTAAGCTGCGTCGTCGCTCCCGGGTTTGATTTCAGAGACTTTACTTTTGCTGACAGATGCTCATTACAGAAAAAATTCCCTCGACACGCTGAACTCATCGTACAGTTCACCTGAAAAGAAACAGCCTATACATTGCAAACCATGTGTTACGAAATAGAAAATAAATGCAGGTAATAAAGCTGTATTGCACGAAAAACTGTTAAATAGCACTATAAAGCGTCTGGCTCCACTTTGGCAGGCAAAAAAAAAGAGTATACATTCAACCTTTTCAGAGAAAAGGTAAAAACAAGGAAATGAAAAAAAGGGTTGTAATTGTAGGCGGAGGATTTGCAGGACTAAATACGGCAAGGGTGCTCGGCAATAAAAAGGATATAGAGATTACCCTCATCGACAGGAAAAACTACCACCTCTTCCAGCCGCTCCTGTATCAGGTTGCCATGGCGGCACTTGGAGAAGGGGATATAGCCGCTCCGCTGAGAAATATGCTGGCAAATTACCAGAACATCACCGTATTCAAGGGTATTGTCGAACGCATTGATCTTGACAATAAAATTGTACTGACTGATTTCAGCGATATTCCTTATGATTACCTGGTGCTTGCCTGCGGCGTACAGCATCACTATTTCGGTCATAATGAGTGGGAAGAGTTTGCGCCTGGCCTGAAAACCCTTGCACAGGCGAAAGAGATACGTCGGCGGGTCATGGAGGCTTATGAACGGGCTGAACGGACAACAGATTTTGTTGAGCGTAAAAAACTGCTGACCTTCGTCATTGTCGGCGGCGGACCGACCGGAGTTGAGCTTGCTGGATCGATCGGCGAAATGAGCCGATACACTCTCTCAAAATTTTACCGGAATATTGACCCGAAGCTGACCCGCATTTTCATTGTTGAAGCTGCTCCGCGCATTCTTGGCTCTTTTTCTCCCGATCTTGCCAGCAAGGCGACACGATCGCTTGAGAAACTCGGCGTGCAGGTCTGGACCAACAGCATGGTCAGCGAGGTTGATGAACACGGCGTACAGATCGGCAATGAACGCATCGAGGCAGCGACTGTTCTTTGGGCAGCCGGTGTCACAGCCATAGAAATCGGTAAAACAATGGCCGGGGTGGAAACCGACCAGATCGGACGAATCATTGTCAGCGAAGATCTCAGCATTCCAGGTCATCCGGAGATATTTGTCGGCGGTGATCTTGCGCACTTTGTATCTGAAAACGGAACACCCCTGCCCGGGCTTGCACCCGTTGCCTTGCAGCAGGGACGAGCTATCGGCAAAAATATTTTGTTTGATCTGAAATCAAAGGCCAGAAAAGTCTTCAGGTACCGGGATAAAGGACAAATGGCTACTATCGGAAAAAACAAGGCTATCGTTGAATTCGGGAACCTGAAATTTGACGGTATTTTTGCATGGTTTACATGGCTGCTGGTGCATATCTATTTCCTGACCAGTTTTCGCCATCGTGTCTTTGTACTCATGCAATGGGGATGGTCTTATTTCACCTTCAGTTACGGAGCACGCCTGATCATCAACCGGGAATGGCGATTTTACCCGGATGCCGACCTTTGCGCAAACCACTCAGGTAAAGAAGATAAGGAATGAAAAAACAGGGTTCTGCAGCAATGGTCACAGGAGTGATTCTGGGGAGCATGTTTATCGGTATAGCACTCTATCTCCTTTTTTTCCCTGACATCTCCCCAGCTGGCATGAAACAGGATCTCCGCCTTTATGCCCTGCTGACCGGGGCTTATGGTATCTGGCGGTTTATCCGAGTCTGGCTTGCCTGGAAAGAAGCACAAGAAAATGTTTGAAAGCATGGTGATTCATCATTATAATCAACCATTTATAAACCGTCAGAAAACAGCATGAAAAGAGTGCCCGTAAACCAGGAAAGCGAACAGAAACTATTTTTCCATAATTATGCCCGGCTTCCGATTGCCGTGGCGCATGGTGAAGGAGTCTGGCTCGTCAGCGATGACGGAACCCGTTATCTTGACATGATTTCGGGTATCGGCGTCAACGCCCTCGGTTATGGCGACAAACGTCTTACAGAAGCAATAAGCTCACAGGCTGCCAAGCTCATCCATGCATCAAACCTCTTTATGATGGCACCGCAGTTTGAGCTTGCCGGAAAGCTGCTGGCCCTCTCCGGGCTCTCAAAAGTCTTTTTTGCCAACAGCGGTACGGAGGCCATTGAGGCTGCCATCAAGATAGCGCGTAAATGGGCTGGTCAATCAGGCAATCAGGAGAAAAAAGAGGTGCTATCACTGAGCAACTGTTTCCATGGCAGAACATACGGAGCAATGTCGCTGACCGCCAAACAAAAATATGTAGACGGGTTTGAGCCTCTGCTGGCAGGAACCGGCATGATTGGCTTCAATGATATCGCAGACCTTGAAGCAAAGGTTAGCGGGAAAACTGCTGCTGTTTTTATTGAAGTGGTTCAGGGTGAGGGTGGCATTCACCATATATCACAGACCTTTATTGACCGGTTGAAAGAACTCCGTGAACAATACAACTTCCTGATTGTCGCTGATGAAATTCAGGCTGGTTGTGGAAGAACCGGGACATTTTTCAGTTATACACCGCTCGATGCTGACCCCGATCTGGTCTGTCTGGCCAAACCGCTTGGCGGCGGTCTGCCGTTATCGGCGGTCATCGGCAGTGAAAAGGTTGCTGATGTTCTGACCTACGGTAACCACGGAACCACCTTTGGCGGCAACCCGGTAGCATGCGCTGCTGGGGTTGCCATGATCAAGGCCATCGAAGATGATCAACTGATGGAGCACGCCAGAGAAATCGGTACGTTTATCAATAATGAACTGCAGAAACTGGCAGCGAAACACTCGCAAATTCTTGAGATTCGTCAGTATGGCCTGATGGTGGGCATCACGGTCGACAAAGAGGCCAAATATTATGCAGCCTCGGCGCTGAAAAAGCATCTTCTTATTAATGCCACCAGCGTTAATGTTATCCGGCTTCTCCCGCCCCTCGTCATCAGCCGCGAAGAGGCTCAACATTGTATCACGACACTCGATGAAATCTTTACCGAAGAAACAGCCGAAAAAAGCTGCTGAAAAAGCCGCAGTAATGCCCTTGGGAGCCATCAACTACATCATGATTGCTCTCGGGGCTCTGGTGATTGCGGGGAGCTACTGGGGAATGTACCTGGAAAAGGAAGTTGACGGCTTTTTCGCCCTTTTTATAAGCCCGGTGACCCTTATCGGAGCTTATCTCTGGGTTGCCTTTGCAGTGCTATACCGTCAGAAAACAGAGAAAAAGCCAGCTCGATAGATCAGTCGTTGGGTTCACCAGCTCCGGCTTCATTTTGGCAACAATGACCAATCGCTCAAAATATTTCAGAGAAAACCGTTCCAGCTTGATTGTCTGCCTATCATTTTTCATCAAAACAACCTGCTCACTCCAACCGAAACCGTCCGGCCATGGATGTAACGGTAATCACAGAATCCTGCCTCCCCTACCAGCGAAATCCCGGCAATCAAGGGTATAATTGCACCAAAATTCGCACTATGAACCACATTCAACCCGACCGATTCAATGCCAGATCCAACTTTGGCATAAATGTTTTTCGTAATGTTCTTCACCACAATGGCCTCGATAAACCAGAGAGGCTCTTCGTCAGCCTCATAATGCCGTCCATTGTATCGGTATGTCCACAGCTCAGCCTCATGCGCTTCAATGCCAAACAATAAGCCATCAGCCATCTTTGCCTGTACGCTGTAGCCTTCGATATGAATGTGTTTCCCTGGAAAGCTTTTTATTGTCGTTCCAACCAATATTTCTGCTGTGCCTGCTGCTTCATAAGTCAGCACTATGGCAAGAAGCGTCATGATTGTGATGATGATCTTTTTCATTAATCATGCGCTCAATACAGTTAATCATACCATATACCCGGACCACTGAGCATGCTGCATCCATACCTTGCTGCACTGATTATAACGTAAGAATTTTATCTGATACTATTTTCTATAAATCAATGATGGATACAGAGTTAAAGAAAACTTACACAACATCAAAAACAGCCCCGTGGTTTACTTTAATATGTAACCCGATCAGGGACACAAGAAAAGCCGGGAATGACCCCGGCATCGGCTGGCTGATTATCCGAAAGAGATGAAAACGTTCATGCTGAAAAGATGAACTCTTCAATCCGAAGGAGAGAAGACAAAGAGAGATTGAGTCGCAGGCCGCACCATTTTTGATCTGCAGCATTTGGTATTTGTGTTAAATGGCGATAGCAAAGATAACTGCGCCATCTTTCACATGCACCCGGGATCACCTTGTAAAAACCTCGCAAATGCTCTTAAAATACAGGGCGGCCTGCATAAAGATATAAGGGGGCAATCTTGTTGCATAATATGACTGTCAGACTACTCAGTCGAGCTGAAACCTGATCGGAACGGTAAACCATACTTTTATGGGACTGCCGTTCTGGATACCGGGATAGTATTTAGAATCCATCACGGACTTTATGGCGACAGCATCAAACACTTCACAGTCAGCAGGGATACGCTTCATAACCTTTGCCTTTATTGGGCGGCCATCTTCGCCAATCAGAACACTGACAAATACCTTTCCTGTAATACCGGCAGTTCTTGCCATCTCAGGATAGGCGGGTTTTTTCTGATCAAGAAAACCAGGCATTTTTTCACAGGGAACAAACATCGGCACCTCATCGCCTGCAGAGGCGCTTGCGTTTCCTGTACCTGTCTGTATAGCCTGTTTCAGCTCCTTCTGTGTAGCAATAGTCTGCTGAAGCGGCGCCTCTTCCTGACTGACCTGCTTGATTTTTCCGACATTCGGCGGCGCTGCAACAGCCGGGGATGTAGGAGTCACTGGCACAGGTTCCGGAATATCAAGCGGTGGCGGAGGTGGCAGCTGTGTCACACTCGTGACCACTTCATAGCATTCAACTACCGGTTCGTCCTTCTGGAACAATCCTGTCAATGAAGCAAGGGTGTGCCAGTTGGCCGTAACAAGCCAGAAAAGGCCAAGAAGGACGATAGCAGTGATGACCCCATGACTGAGAAATAGATGTGCCTGACGGCGAAGAACAAGATTGCCATAAGACAACTGCCGTAAACGGTCAGTATCAAGAAACTCCTCCTGGAAAGACCATGAAAGGGCTTTCCTGCGAGCTTGATTATGAATATTATCGAGATTTGAAGACACCTGAGCAAACTCCTTTTCTGATTCTTCTCCCTTTACATAGCCCTTTGTATTTCAAGCGCATCCTGTTCAGTATATTCATCCAGGCTGAACCGGTCGATTTTCATGAGATTCAGCTCATCAATAATATCGACAAGATGTTTATACTTCGCCTTTTCACTGATCTTTACAACAATCACCATTTTCTCATTCGCCGCCGTCTGCTGCTTGAGCAGCTGACGCAATTCCCCGCTCAAGACCAACTGTTTAGTATCTCGAGGATCGTAAAGAGGAAGTTTCCTGGGCGCTTCATTACCCAGAGAACAATAGGCCATAACGTTATCGGCAATCCTGAGTGTCATGACATTTGACTCAGCAACCTTTACTTCAACCTTGTCAGGAGGAATATTGATCTCCATCGTGTTGGATTTTGAAAAGGTCGTTGTCAACATGAAAAAGGTCAGCAGAAGAAATGCAACATCAACCATCGGCGTCATATCAAGATGGAAACCGATCCTTTTTGATCGTCTTCTGCCTTTTTTAAAGGTGCGGCGTCCATTTGGAGAGTCAACAATACCCATGCTCAGCGAACCTCCCTTTCAAGAACGGTAATAAGGTTGAATGTAAGCAGGTTTGCTTTTTTGTAAACCTTGATGACATGATTAACAGCATCAAAGCCTGCATCAGCATCAGCGCGGATTACTGGACGAAGCTTCTGGTCGGCAAAGCGAGCCATGACAACAAATTTGTCGAGCTCATCACGTTCAACGCGGAAATTTTCGGCAAGTTTGAATTTTTTCAGGGAGTCCGCAACCGCAATAGATGATAATCCTGCAGCCTGAAGCTTCGGCTTCACAACGGAATTGAAAATTTTCACCCGCGACTGCTGTGAAGATACCCCCATAAAGAAAGAGTTATCGCTACTGACGGTGACTGTCAGAACATTTGATTCCGGCAGCTTCATATCCGAATGAGATGACGGCAAATCAATACGGACAACCTCGGGAGGACGAAACTTGGTGGTCAGCATGAAAAAGGTCAACAGAAGAAATGCGACGTCCACCATTGGAGTCATATCAATCCGGAACCCGACCCGTTTAGCCTTGATTCTCGACATCAGCGATTATTCCGGTTTACCGGTTCCGAGAGTCTGTATGATATAGAAAGCCGCTTCATCAATCATGTAGTTGAAGCGGTCAACCCGGCTGGTAAAGACATTATAGGTAACAATGCCCATGATGCCGCCAAGAATGCCGATCGCGGTATTAAAGAGCGCTTCAGAGATACCAAGTGAAAGCTGCACTGCATCAGGAGCACCACTGGTCGCCATGGCCGCAAAGGCACGAATCATACCAAGCGTTGTTCCAAGAAGACCAACCATTGTGGATATGGATGCGATGGTCGATATGGCTACAAGATTTTTTTCAAGAAGAGGCATCTCCATGACCGTAGCCTCCTCGACAGCCTTTTCCATATCACTGATCTTTTTTTCGCGGTCAGTGACGTTATAGGAGACAAGCATTTTATACCGCTGAAGCACTGAGCGCAGAACAGCAGCAAGAGAGCTTTGATGATCGTCACACTTGGCAATGGCCTGATCAATAGAGCCGTTGTCGATATCCTGTTTCAGGCTCCGCACAAATTCCGGAATATTTCCCTTTCCCGACGCTTTGTTCAGGGCAATAATACGTTCGACGATATAGGCAATCAGCATCAAAATAAGCGCCATAAGCACGGAAACAACCGGGCCGCCTTTCCATATGGCATGGAAAATCGACTCCGGCGGAGTAGTACCCATCCAGACATAGAAGCCCAGAGAGACCGCGTAGGTTACTGCAATGAGTATACCCGTAAAAAAACCCTGTTTCATAGACTCTTATTTTTTTTGACTATTCTTATAGGTAAACGAAGCGTTATGAACCACTCTGCAATTTGCTATACTGTGATGCTGATTTGAAAGAAACAGGAGCCAGCACCTGCAGATGGCGATGTAAATGCCTGCACTGTTGTAACATGCTAAAAAAAGCATAAAAAAACATTACGCTTTACCAGCAACAGTTTACGTGTTGAATTTAGTAAATAAGATGGTGATTTTTCAACAGTAATCGATCATCCAAAGAAAAAAAGTACGTGATCCTGCAACAACATTACCGACTGAGAACAGGCATATGATCCCTCCTGCAATAGTTGACGAGATACGCCAGGCTGCTGACATCGTTGAAGTTATCTCTGATTATCTGACACTTCAGCCTGCAGGACGAAATTATAAGGCGCTCTCTCCCTTTACCATGGAGAAAACCCCCTCTTTTGTCGTTTCACCGGACAAACAGATATACAAGTGCTTTTCAACCGGCAAGGGAGGAAATGTTTTTTCCTTTGTCATGGAAATGGAAAGGGTCTCCTTTCCTGAAGCGCTCGAACTGGTTGCCAAGCGATCAGGCATCGACATCAGTCGATTTTCCGAAAAAAAAGAGTTTAAACAACCTCATGAAGAGAGCCGGACCGAAACCCTCCGCTGGGCGGCTAAGTTCTTTCACCGGACGCTGAAAACTGAGGCGGGAAAACAAGGCAGACTCTATCTTACTGCAGAACGCGCTCTTTCGGAAAAAACGATCAATACTTTCGGTCTCGGTTATGCTCCCGACGCCTGGGATCATCTGTTTACTGAGGCAAAACAAGCCGGCATTCCCCAGGAACACCTGTTTGACCTGGGGCTCATAACAGCGAATAAACAAGGGAAATCATGGTATGATACCTTCCGGAACAGGGTTATCTTTCCCATTTTTTCAGTTGGAGGACAGGTCGTAGGCTTTGGAGGGCGCACCCTGCTGAGTGACCCTCAAACACCGAAATACCTGAATTCACAGGAGAGCAAACTGTTTGAAAAATCAAAACTCCTTTATGGACTTCATGCTGCCAAAAATGAAATCCGGCGTAAAGAAACCGCCATACTCGTTGAGGGATACATGGATGTGCTGGCACTGCACCAGGCAGGCATAACCAATACTGTTGCCTCATGCGGCACCGCACTGACACGCTACCAGGCTAAAATCCTGCAGCGGTACACCAACCGGGTGCTCTTCATGTATGATGCTGACAGTGCCGGCCAAAAGTCAATGATGACTGGTATTGACACCCTTCTTGCCGAAAACCTGACACCCTTTGTCATCATGCTTCCCAAAGGAGACGATCCCGACAGTTTTGTCCGCCGTGAAGGCCGGGAAAATTTTCTGCAGTTCGCTGAAGAGAATATGCTTTCGTTTCTGGATTTTCAGATCCGTTTTTTCCGGGAATCTGAAAATTTCGAACAGCCTGAGGTAAAATCGAAAGCCATCAGGACTATAGTACATACGATAGCCTTGATACCTGACCGTATCCGCAGGGAACTCTATCTTCAGGAGTTATCAAAAAAACTTGTAATCAGTCAGTACGCACTCCAGGAGCTTCTTGGCAGAGAGGAGGGTAAGCAGGAAAAAAAGAGATCGCCCGGCGAAAGCCGTCCGGATGTTCCACCACCACGCAAGCCGTCAACGGAGCTCTCCGTACTCGAAAAAACCTTCTTGAAAGCCCTGCTTGAAAGCACCATGTATGGAAACGCCGTACTGGAATTTGCTGCTTCACATGAAGAGATGCTGGAATTGCCGCACAGGGGGGCTCAGCAGATTTTCACCCATATGATCCGCCGCTACAAAGAGATTGCAGATAGTGCTGAAGAGCGGATTGATATCGCAACCGAAATAAGTTTGTTCAGCAATCCGGAATCGAGAGATCTTGCATCCGGGTTATTGATTGAACAGCCTGTAAGCAATAAATGGCTTGAGCAATCCAATGTTCACGCCGATAATGCAAAACGGTGTCTCGGGATGTTCCTCGATGCCTTCAAGAATCTTATTCTTGAACCGCTCATCTTTCAAAAAAACATCCTGACAGAAAAAATACGGCTGGAAAGCAATACGGAACACGAGATTGAACTGTCAAAAGAGAAAATCATCCTTGATAAAAAAATCCGGAAAACTTCTCTTGATCTCAAAAAGATGATCACAACAATTCTTGAAAACAGCTGACTCCCCTTTCTGACCATCCACCCTGCGCCATCAGGCACAGGGTAAACAGTAACAAAGAAGACAACGCTCTCAGACGCTGTATCCATTGATAGGGTTCCGCAGGCAAAGCGCCTTGATCTCCTCCCTGACTCCACTGCATATTTGTGCAATATCAGGCTTTTCTGCGGAAGAGATAACCCTGTCTATAAGTTCGGCAATAAAGGTACTGTCGGTTTCCTTCATGCCTCTTGTTGTCATGGCGGGAGTACCGATGCGGATACCGCTCGTAACAAAAGGCGACTTGTCGTCAAAAGGCACCATATTCTTGTTAACCGTTATGCCTGCCGCATGGAGGGTGTTCTCGGCAACCTTGCCTGTAACGTTTTTGCTGCGCAAGTCAAGCAGCATGAGATGGTTTTTTGTTCCGCCACTGACAATATTGTAACCAAGCTCCATAAACTTTTCAGCCATTGCTGCGGCATTTTTTATAACCTGAGCAGCATACTCCCGGAATGCAGGCTGCAGCGCCTCACCGAAAGCCACAGCTTTACCAGCGATGATATGCATCAGGGGGCCACCCTGAATACCTGGCATCACTTCAGCATCCATCACCTCTGACATCATTTTCAGCCGTGAACCTGTTTTTGTCTTGATGGTGATACCCATCGGATTTTCAAAATCAGAGCCCATCATGATCATGCCGCCCCTCGGACCACGAAGGGTCTTGTGTGTTGTGGTGGTTACAAAATGACAATGCGGCAGGGGATCACCAAGAAAACCGGCAGCAATCAGCCCTGCGGGATGTGCAATATCAGCCATCAGAAAAGCCCCTATCTTGTCGGCAATTGCCCTGAATGCTTTGACGTCAAAACCCTGCGAGTAGGCACTCGCTCCACAGATAATAAGTTTTGGACGAACCTGCAACGCAAGTTCCTCAACCTTGTTCATGTCAATACAACCGGTCTGGCGATCAACGCCATATGAGTGCGCCTCATACATCTGGCCTGAAAAATTGACTGAACTGCCATGAGTCAGATGTCCTCCATGTGACAAGTCAAGCCCCATGATACGGTCACCAGGTTTCAGCACCGAAAAAAGAACCGCCATGTTTGCACTTGAACCGGAATGAGGCTGCACATTGACATATTCGCAGCCAAAGAGCTTTTTGGCCCGGTCCCGGGCAAGATTTTCAGCCACATCAACAAATTCGCACCCGCCATAATAGCGCTTGCCGGGATAGCCTTCAGCATATTTATTGGTCATCACCGACCCGCAGGCCTGCATGACCGCACGACTGGTGAAATTTTCCGAAGCAATAAGTTCAAGCGTTTCAGTCTGCCGCACTGTCTCGTTGGCAATTGCCTCAAAGAGCTCTTTATCCTGCTTTTGAAGGATGTCGGTATCCATCGTCTCTCAGTCCTTTTCCTGACGGAAGTTTACGGGTTGGTTCATGTTTTTTCAATATGAAAACTTTCGGGACCACATGAACAACCGATCATGTGGCCAAGCTTGTCACGTTTTGTGTCCAGATAGCTCTGATTCATCGGATTTGAGGCAATCTCAAGCGGGATCCGTTCAACAATTTCCAGACCATATCCCTCAAGACCGACCACTTTTTTCGGATTATTGGTCATAAGCTTCATTTTGCGAATACCAAGATCCTTGAGAATCTGTGCTCCGATACCGTAGTCACGCAAATCAGCCTTAAAGCCAAGCTTTTCATTTGCCTCAACAGTATCAAACCCTTCATCCTGAAGATTATAGGCTTTTAACTTATTGATCAGCCCGATTCCCCTTCCCTCCTGCATGAGATATATCAGGACCCCGCGGCCCTCTTTTTCAATCATGCTGAGCGCTGAAGCAAGCTGATTACCACAATCGCAACGCAGAGATGCGAAAGTATCGCCTGTTGCGCACTGCGAGTGAACCCTTACAAGAACCGGCTCGTCAGTAGTCACATCCCCTTTCACAAAAGCCATATGATTCTGCTGGTCGGTAAACGATTCATAAGCAATAAGCCTGAACTCCCCATGTATGGTCGGCAGTCTCGATTCGACCGCCCGGTGTACCAGTTTGTTGCGTTTCATCTGATAGGCAACCAGCTCTTTGATGGTAATAAGCTTCAGGCCAAATTTCGCCTTCAGCTTGATGAGCTGGGGAAGCCGCGCCATACTGCCATCATCATTCAAAATCTCACACAGCAATCCGACCGGACTGCATCCTGCGAGGCGGGCAAGATCAACAGCAGCTTCTGTATGGCCGACACGCCTGAGTACACCTCCGTCCATCGCGCGAAGAGGAAAAATATGGCCGGGACGGGAAAAATCGTCCGCCTTCGACGATAGATCGCCAAGCATTTTGATGGTCATGAACCTGTCGTAGACTGAAATACCGGTGGTGACTCCCTCGGCAATTGCATCGACAGAAACGGTAAAGTTGGTCTCGTGCTGGGAGGTGTTTCTCTGAACCATCGGATCAAGCTGCAGTTCTTTGGCCTGTTCCATGGTAACAGCTACGCAAAGCAGGCCTCGAGCCTCCTTCGTGATAAAATTTATCATGTCATAGCTTACCTTGTCTGCCGCGCCAATAAAATCACCTTCATCTTCACGATCCTCATCGTCAATGACAATGACCAGTTTTCCCTGGCGAATATCTTCGAGAGCAGCATCGATAGTATCAAAATTCTTTTTATCCATACCTTCTTTATTACACCTTTTTTCGAAACAGATAAGAGACGAAGAGCTGTAATGTAAAAAAAATCCTGAACCATTTTCATGACGCAAAAAAAGAAGAGTACAGGGTAACAATCGGGTACTTTGAGAAGCATGAGCATTTTTGTATAATGCACCGGCTTTTTAATTATAAAGAGATGAATTGTTACCTTTATACAGCTCTATTCTGACGCATCTTAAACCTATCAAGATTGCATGACCATTCAAGCTTCCGATCTGACACAGGAGGTTATTGACCTTTCCAGCAAACTCCCTAAAGAATGGCTTCTGAAAGCCAAACAAAACGGATTTTCCGATTTTCAGCTCGCCAATATTTTCACTACTGCAGAACCCATCATACGGGCACTCCGAAAACATTATGGCGTTGAATCCGTCTTCAAAACCGTCGATACCTGCGCGGCAGAATTCGATGCAAAAACACCATACCATTATTCGACGTACGAGGAGGAAAACGAATCCGTTTCATCCGACCGGAAGAAAGTCATTATACTCGGTGGAGGCCCGAACCGAATCGGTCAGGGTATCGAGTTTGACTACTGCTGTGTTCAGGCTGTCTTCGCCCTCAGAGAGGCCGGTTATGAAACCATTATGGTCAATTGCAATCCCGAAACCGTTTCGACAGACTACGATATAGCCGACAAGCTCTACTTCGAACCGCTCACTTTTGAGGACACCATCCGCATCATTGAGCATGAAAAACCGCTCGGCGTTATTGTCAGCTTTGGAGGCCAGACACCATTGAAACTCTCAACGAAACTTCATGAGGCTGGCGTTACCATTCTGGGTACTTCTTCAAAAGGAATCGACCTTGCTGAAGACAGAAAAAAATTCGGCGCTCTTCTTGAAGAGCTTAATATCCCCCATCCTGAATATGGAACAGCCATAAGCTTCAAGGAAGCCCAGGAAATTACCAGCAGAATCGGATATCCTGCCCTGATTAGACCAAGCTATGTTCTTGGCGGACGGGCAATGAAAATCATATACAGTGATGACTCACTTAAAGAGTATGTTGATCAGGCGCTCTTCATTACTGAAAAATATCCACTCCTGATCGACCGTTTTCTGGAAACAGCCGTTGAATTCGACATTGATGCTCTGGCCGATACCACGGACTGCGTCATCAGCGGCATCATGCAGCACGTTGAAGCCGCCGGCATTCACAGCGGCGACTCCACATCCATTCTGCCCTATCACAATATCAGTCCAAAGGCTATTGCCCTGATGAAGTCATATACCCGAACCCTTGCAACAAAACTCAAGGTCGTGGGGCTGATGAACATTCAATATGCCGTCCAGAACGAAAGTGTCTACATCATTGAAGTCAATCCTCGTGCCAGCCGGACCGTTCCCTTTGTGGGCAAAGCAACGGCTATACCTGTTGTAAAAATTGCCACCCGCATCATGCTTGGCGAAAAGCTCAGCGATCTGCGCAAGGAATATGATCTGAAAGATTGCGATGAACTCGGTATGAAGCACCTTGCTATCAAAGAACCGGTCTTCCCGTTCTCCAAGTTTGTAAAATCAGGAGTATATCTGGGTCCTGAAATGCGCTCGACGGGTGAAGCAATGAGCCTTGCCAATGAATTCCCTGAAGCTTTTGCTAAAGCCTATCAGGCAGCGAACATGCAACTTCCCCTTTCAGGCGCAGTGTTCATCAGCGTCAACGATCAGGATAAAAACCATCGTATTATCGCTATCGCAAAAGCCCTCTACCGGATGGACTTCGATCTGATTGCCACAGAGGGTACATACAACTTCCTTACGGAAAACAATATTGAGTGCAAGAAAGTTTTCAAGGTAGGAGAAGAAGGGCGGCCTAACATATTCGATATTATCAAACACGGCAAAATCAATTTCGTCATCAACACACCAAGGGGAGAGAAAGCTCTGCACGATGAAGAAGCGATTGGTGCGGCATCCGTACTGAGCAACGTACCCTTTGTCACCACCATTGAGGCTGCAGAAGCGTCCGTACAGGCAATAGACTGTATCCGCCATCAGGAATTCGGAGTTAAAAGTCTGCAGGAGTATGCCTCCTACCGCAACAAATAGGTTGAAGTGCAAGACAATGATGCTCATGCCTCAAGTGATTCGTCCACTTGTTTTCCAAACGATGAAGAGATAACCACAAAGCTGTTGATCATGCCAGAAACATTCCAGAAACATCTTGACGAGTCTATAAAACTTGAATTGAACCTTGCAACGCTTTATACCGTCCTTCACGACTCTTTTTCTGATGATGAAGATTTCTGGTGGGAACTGGCAATGGAGGAAAGAGGTCACGCATCACTGCTCCAGCAGGAAAAAAAACAGCCCTGTCAGAAGGAATTTTTTCCGGATAATCTTCTTGCAAAAGATCTCCAGTCGCTTCTTGATACAAACCGGAGAATTTCAGAACTGATAGATGAGTTTTCGGCAAAGCCGCCTTCAAGATCGAAGGCTTTTCATACAGCGCTTGATATTGAACAGGCTGCAGGGGAAGCGCATTTTCAGGAATTTCTCGACAGCCCTTCAAGCTCATATTCCGCAAATATTTTTAAACAGCTTAACCAGGAAGACCGCGATCATGCGGAAAGAATCCGTGAATACATGAAGCAGAACGGCATCAGCTGAAGGAAACGAATAGAAACAGGGTTATGTTTCAAAACGTCAGCGATAAAGGGAAGTTATCTGTACAATCATCATCAGGGAGGAAAAAGTCATGTTCAGCAAAAAGCTTCAGAAGGCATTCAACGATCAGATCAATCATGAACTTTCTTCGTCGTATCTCTACCTTTCCATGGCCGCCTATGCCGAATCCATGAATCTTCCTGGTTTTGCGAGCTGGATGAAAATCCAGACAAGTGAGGAAAAGGGACACGCCATGAAACTATACAAATTCGTCAATGAACATGGAGGGCGGGTAGAGCTTCAGGCAATAGAACAGCCGCCTGTGGAATTCAAGTCACCCATAGCGCTCTTTGAGGAAGTACTCAAACACGAGCGGAAAATAACCACTCTCATCAACAAGCTCTACGAAACGGCGCTGGAGGAGAAAGACTATGCTGCTCAGGTGCTTATTCACTGGTTCATTGCTGAACAGGTAGAGGAGGAAGCTGCAGCTTCCGAAATTCTTGAAACCCTGAAAATGGCCGGAGAGAAAGGACATGCCCTGATCATGATGGACCGCCAGTTAGCCAGGAGAGGCCAGAATTAAAAATAACTCACGTCACAGAAAGCCGTCAGAAACGGTATGACAGGCAGAAAAGCAGTCATACCGTTTTTGTCACTTTCACGGAATAACGAAGAAATTCTGGGTCCAGCTTCCACTTTCTTTTATTTCCATACGACTGTAGCGCTTCGGATCGTAGCGGAAACTGCCTCCATTAATAAAGGTTATTCCATCAACCGTATAGGACTGAAAACGGTGAAAATGGCCATGCAGCACAAGCTTTGCATGCATAGTCTTCATAAGGGCAAGCAGCTCTTCACGGTTTTTCAGCTCCATGGTCCAGTCAAAAGCCTGATCAATCAGCGAATCAGTTCCATAGACCTTGAAGGCATGGTGGCAGAGCCCTATCACGAAACATTCCCGCAGTGAGGAAAGAACACTCTCAAGGCTCAAGGCACGCAACTGCCCGGAACTGATAAAACCCCTGGCACCAAGAGGATTGTCGGCTGGATACCAGGGATGAACCGTATTGAGCGCGACAAAAGCAATGTTCACTGACGGATACTTTATGATTTTGACAAAAGGAAATGCATTATTGCCCTGCTCATCTCCTGTTATAAGTTCATGAAAAAACGTGCAAAATGCTGACAGTTTACGCTGAAAAGCTTTTTTCCTGACCATCGGAAGAGGATTCAGTGCATTATAAAAACGCATCTCCTCTTCAAGATTGATCAGATCGTGATTGCCTGCAATAACAGTCGTTTTATCCCAATGGAACAACCCATGGCTCTCCAGTTTATCCCTCAAAATTCGCCAGTCTCCCGGATCAGCGCTGTTGCTGATATCACCTGAAATAACAAGATGATCAAATCCGGCGGTATTGAAATGAGCCAGCAGACGATCAAGATCGCCAAGCTGACGACGATCCAGTTTCCCCAAAATATGAAGGTCCGATATATGAGCTATTTTAACGATCTCAGTAATCAATTGTATTAGGGTTGCGGTTTTTAATTCTAAAACAGTAAATTGGCCATAGATTTTTATTACAGGCCTGAACTAACATGCAATAAAAACTTTAATAGACTGCCTTTCTTCAACCTGCTGATGCATAGCAATCACCATTCCTACCAATTATGCAAAATAAAATAACTTCCCTTAAAGAACTGTCAAGAAATCTTTGGTGGTCGTGGGATACAGAAGCAAAACAGATTTTTGAAGAACTCTCTCCCCTGCTCTGGGAAAGAAATAATCATAATCCCGTCGAACTGTTACAGCATATTTCCAATAATGAACTGTTGGCGCGATGCGAGTTCGACTACGGAAAAAAAATAGATCAGGTTTTTTCACGTTTTACAGCCTACCTGAACGAAAAGGAGACCTGGGCGGCAAAGAATGCTCCCGAACTGGTAAAAAATCCTGTTGCCTATTTCAGTGCAGAATTCGGAATTCATGAAAGCGTAAGAATTTATTCGGGTGGACTTGGAGTACTTGCCGGAGATCACATTAAATCCGCCAGTGACCTCGGCATCAACTTTATAGGAATCACCCTGTTTTACAAAGAGGGCTATTTCCGCCAGTATCTCAATCACGATGGCTGGCAGATGGAAGATTATCCCCTGCAGCACCCGGAAAGCCTTCCGATAGAGAAAGTTACCGATGCTGACGGAAAAGATTTGATCATCTCGGTCAATATAGCACAAAGCGAAGTTTTTGCACAGGCATGGCGCCTCAAGGTAGGCCGGGCAACGCTTTACCTGCTTGACACCAATATTCCGGCAAATGAATCCCACTATCGTGACATCTGCTGCCGCGTCTACGGAGGTGACCAGAATATGCGTATCAACCAGGAGATTCTCCTCGGTATCGGCGGAGTCAAACTGCTTGACCAGCTCGGCATCAATCCCGCAGTCTATCACATGAACGAAGGCCACTCAGCATTTCTCACACTTGAGCTGCTCGCCCAGGAGCTTGCAAAAGGAGTCGCAGAGAAAGAGGCCATGGAAAATGTTCGCTCACGTTGCGTCTTCACCACACACACTCCGGTGCCTGCAGGTCATGACCGCTTCTCGAGAGACATGATGCACTACACCTTCGATAAATACCTTTCATCCATCGGAATGAATTTCGACGATCTGATGAGGCTGGGTTCTGAAAACAAAGAAAATATCTACGGGCTCTTCACCATGACGGTGCTTGCGCTGAACCTGTCACGATCAGCAAACGGCGTATCGAAACTGCACGGAGAGGTTTCACGCGTCATGTGGCAGCACCTTTATGCCAAGAGTGCCGATGAGGTGCCTATTGGCCACATCACCAACGGCGTGCACGCCAGCAGCTGGACATGCGGACTTACCGATAATTTCTGGAAAAAATTCACAGGCAGTATTGATGAGATGTCTCTCTCACGCGAAACTGCTGAAGCCGCTCTGGCAAAAGTGACCGACAGCGAGCTCTGGTCACTGCGATACATCCTGAAACGTAACCTTATCGACTTCATTGACCGCTATCTGGCAAACCAGCTTTTTCACCAGCATCTCAATTCGTACCAAAACGAATATGATACCGTGAAAGCGGCAAAAAACACGTTCTCTCCAGACGTCCTGACCATCGGGTTCGCGAGACGTTTTGCCACCTACAAGCGGGCACCGCTGATTTTCAGGGATCTTGACCGACTTGACAGAATCATCAATCATGCGACCATGCCGCTGCAGATTGTTTTTGCAGGGAAAGCCCATCCGCATGACGATGCAGGAAAAGACTATATCCGACAAATCGTCCAGCACTCCCGCCGCCCACAGTTCAGCGGTAAAGTTATTTTCCTTGAAAACTACAATCTTGGCGTCGCCAAACGGATGGTTTCGGGCGTGGATGTCTGGCTCAACACACCGGTCAGGCCAATGGAAGCAAGCGGCACATCGGGCGAAAAAACCGTACTGCATGGCGGACTGAATTTCAGTGTCCTTGATGGCTGGTGGCCTGAAGCCTATAACGGAGAAAACGGCTTTTCGATCGGCAACGGTGAATTCTTTGAAAACCATGAGGAGCAGGACAGTTTCGATGCTGAAAAACTGTACTCAACTCTGGAAAACCAGATTATCCCTTCATTTTATGACCGCGATGAAAAGAACGTCCCGGTAAAATGGATCAAAAAGATACGGAACGCCATTGCCACAATAGCGCCGGAATACAATACCCACAGGATGGTACGGGACTATGCAACCAAATACTATCTGAACAAATAAGAGCGCTGGACTGAACTGTCAATGCGATATGTCCATTCTGCTCCTGACTGGCAACTGCCGGTCAGGAGCAGAATTTGCAGCTATCCCTTTCAAGCACCGCAACACCATGAGCCAATACGAAACCGCGAAACCTTCAAGCTGTGCGGCTGTATCCCTCGGCCGGGGACTTGAGCTGAAATCACCGGTACTTCTTGCTTCCGGGACTGTTTCATTCGGCGAAGAACTCAGCCAATTCTGTGATCTATCCAAAATCGGAGGCATAGTAACCAAAGCAATTTCGCTTGAACCAAGAGCAGGTAATTCGCCTCAACGTATCGCTGAAACACCCTCTGGCATGATCAATGCGATCGGATTGGCCAACGTTGGTGTGGAACGGTTCATTGCAGAAAAAGTGCCCTTTCTCCGCCAGCTCGATACTGCAGTTATCGTCAATATTGCCGGACGCTCAATCGATGACTACTGCGAAGTAGTATCAAAACTCAATGAAGTCGAGGGCCTTGATGGCTATGAAATAAACCTCTCCTGTCCCAACGTCAAGGGAGAATGCATGATTATGGGAGTCAGCCGGGAAGCTACCTTTGAGATTGTCTCGGAGCTGCGCAGGATAACCACCAGGCACCTTATGATCAAGCTGACACCGAATGTTACCTCCATCAGCTCAATCGCTCTGGCAGCAGAAGAAGCGGGTGCAGACTCACTCTCACTCATCAACACGGTAGTAGGCATGGCAATCAATTACAAAACCCGCAGGCCACTGCTGAAAAACATTACCGGAGGACTTTCGGGACCGGCAATCAAGCCGATTGCCCTTGCAAAAGTATGGGAAGTGTACAATGCCGTAACGATTCCGGTTGTAGGCATGGGTGGCATTTCCTGCTTTGAGGATGCCATGGAGTTCCTCCTGGCAGGCTCAAGCGCCATACAGATCGGCACCATGAACTTTGTTTACCCTGATATCGGCGAAAAAGTCGCCACAGCCATTGAGCAATACTTCTCATCTCCAGGAACCATAGCCCTCAGGGAGTACTGCGGAAGTCTTCTTACCGATTAGCTCTTGCGTGCTGTACTCCTTTTATTTGAAAAATATCTCTTTGTAATCCGCCCGGCATTTTTCACACTTGGACGACGAGACTCACCAAGACGATTGCGAACAATAGCTGAAGGATCGGTAAGTTTCTTTATAATAAGAGATTCCGATTCCCTGATATCCACATCGGAGGGTCCGATATCCGAAAGGAGCTTGACAATAAGCGGTGCACATTCAAAGGCAATAAAAAGCAGTGTAATAAAATAGACCGCGTTGGCCGATGACTGGCTCTTATCGTTTGACGAATGGGTAAGCTCGCCCAGCGCCCAGTTCCTGTCGGCAAAACCTGCCCGGGCAGCTTTCCGGTCGAGCTGTTCATCGCTCAGCATCATCTGATTGTTAATCCCTTCTGCAGCTTTCTGCCGGTTCATGTAATCCTGGAGAGAGGCAAGCTGACTGGCCAGAAATTCAATCCTTACCTGTTTGACCGAAATAACCTGCTCCTTGTTTTTAGCATATGTCCCATATCCCTCAACACCCGACGTTGTTGAGGTTCGGGAACCAAACACCTCCGCTTTCAACTCTTCACGCAAACGGTTCACCCCATTGCTCAGCTGATCATACTCTTCCTGGTACTTTTTAATCTGAGCAAGTTCAAGAGAATATTTCTGCCTGAAAGAATCCTGCACCTTCACTATCCGCTCTTTCTGGTCGGAAAGGAAGCGGGCTCTTAACTCTTCATGGATCTCCTTGTCAAATATTTTCAGTTCAAGGGGACGGGCAATAACGATGGCAATCAGTACAGCAAAAACCAGCCTTGGAGATGCCTGGTAAAATTGTTTCAACCCTTTCGAGCTCTTTTTGATGCTTGAAACGATATAACGATCAAGGTTGAAAATTGCCATACCCCAGAGAAGTCCAAACATCACCGACCACAGTTCGGCATAAGAACTCCCGGCAAAGACAAAGTAGAGTGCATAACCACCAGACATTCCGGCAAAAAGTGCCGTAAACAAGATTGTCGCCCCAATACCGGAATATTTACTGTGTTCGGTCGGATATTTTTCAATCATGGCAAGCGGGGTTCCGGAACAAATCCAGAAAAAACGCTGCAGTCGTGAAGAAATCATGCCATTACTCTCCATGAAAATTTTTGTTCACTTCTTCGTACCGGTAAGTTAACCTCCGACAGCATAACAAGCAATCAGGAAAAAACCGCTCGTTCTTTCATCCTCTTGTCAGGAGAGCTGACAGTAAGCGGTTCTGATATTTCAATGATTTATTCTATCTTGGATGCCTGCATTTATAACCCTTAACCCCTGAATGACCATGCGTATTGGAATTGGTATCGATGTACACCCTTTTGCAGAAGGCCGGAAGCTTGTGATCGGTGGTGTTCATATCCCTGGACACAAAGGACTTGACGGACACAGTGATGCCGATGTTCTGCTTCATGCTGTCAGTGATGCCCTTCTTGGTGCAGCAGCACTGGGAGACATCGGGCTGCATTTTCCCAACACAAGCCAGGAATTCAAGGATATCGACAGTATGATCCTCCTCAAGCACGTTAAAAAGCTGCTTGAAAAGCATGGTTACCAGACTGTTAACGTCGATGCCATGCTGCTTCTTGAAGAGCCAAAAATTGCCTCTTACATTACCGAGATGCGCAAAAACATAGCGCGCTGTCTTGACATTGAGATCAGTTTGGTATCGGTCAAAGCAACAACCAACGAAAAACTTGGTTACATCGGACGGGAAGAGGGAGCTGCCGCGCATGCTGTCTGTATCATCCGCTCTGCTTAAGCTCCGACTTCACCCCTGAGAATACTGACCGGCACATAGCGTGTCGCCTTTCTTGCCGGGCTCCATGAGGAGAGCACGGCAATAAGGATACCGAAAACAATCACGATCAGATGGGCATCCGGCATCTCAATAATGTTGATCCGGTCACTTTTCAGCACGCCTGCGGTACTTGCCTCAAAGCGGATAGAAGCAACCAACTGGCAGATCAGATGTCCAAGCGGACTGCCGATAAGCACCCCGAGCACACCAATCATAAACCCTTCAAGCATGAAAATACGGGTAATATTCCCGCCCGGCATCCCCATGGATCGCATGATTGCTATATCCTTGACTTTCTGCAAAATAACCGTCGTCATGACAGAGGAGACGCCGAGACCGGCCACAACAAAAACAAACCCTACAAGAACCAGTGTAATCACTGCATTGCGGTTGTAGAACTCGATGACATTGCGGTTCGTTTCATCCCAGCTCTCACTTTTATAGCCACTGAGCGCCTCGACTCTGTCAGAGGTCTCCTGGGCACGCTCAACATGCGCCGTTCTCAAACCGACACCACTTACCGAATTGGCTGCAATTCCCTCCATTCTCTGGGCAAAGGAGAGGTTGACATAGGCCTCTCGCTCATCTTTGGCATTGAAACCACTGCTGAAGCGCCCCACAACTGTTACAGGAAACTCTTCGCTGTTTTTTGTCACAAGAACAATCCTGTCGCGGTAGCGGGCGTTAAGTTTTTTAGCCAGAAGATCACCGACCAGAACACCATTTGGCGTTGATGCAAGCTCTTCAAGGGCATTCTTCTCAAGAAGGTTTTTTTTTAACCCTGCAATATCAGCTTCAAGAGAAGGCACAACACCACGCACAATGCAGGGGGTAAAACGGGTTTTATTGCGCGCAATCACTTTGCTGAGAACAAATGGAGAAATGCTTCGAAGCTCCTCAACTGAACGGATGCTCTGGACAACCTCGGTATAATTCTTGATAACTTCCTGTTCATCAAGATTGATATTTTTTGTCACCATGGAGACCCTGCTGCCGTGCTTCTCAATAATATTATCAGGCACCAGCGGCACAACCCTTTCTGCAGTGACAAGCACATGAGGTGCGGTATCAATCACCTTGGCAACAACGTTTGATGAAGAACCCCGTGAAACGGATATGGTCGTCACCAGCATGGCTGAACCGACAGCCACACCGAGTGCGGTAAGGAGGGTCTGGCGCTTTCTTTCCCTGAGATGCACAAAAGCAATCCTCGCCTGATCTCTGTAGTTCATTAAAAAATAGGTAGTTCAGCCATCCCAATACGCATGAGATGATATTAAATTTTGAGACTTATCGTTGAAAAATCACACAAAAAATCTATCTTGACTGCCATAAGCGGGAAAGATTATATCCCGACAAATAAATAAATTCGACCATTAAATACTAACCTTAGCTTTGAATAGGAGAGCATAACTGTGAAAAAAATTGGTATCCTCACCAGCGGCGGGGATTGCGGCGGACTTAATGCTGTGCTGAAAGGTGCGGCAATGATGGCCCTGTCAAAAGAGCTGGAACTTTATATCATCCCTAACGGCTACGCTGGTTTATACAATCTGGTCGATCAGGAGACGATTGTCCGGCTCGACCAGGTTCGGCTTGACCGGTTCGACGCAAGTTTTGCCGGATCCGAAGCAGGGCATTCGAGAGTTAAAATCAAGGCCATCAGCAATCCTGAAAAGTACAACCGCATCAAGGCCGGTATGAAAAAATTCGGAATTGATGCACTCGTTATCAGCGGAGGCGACGATTCAGGCAGCGTCATGGTTGATCTAAACCAGCAAGGAATTCAGTGCATCCATGCACCGAAAACCATGGACCTCGACCTCCAGACCTACTCGGTCGGCGGTGATTCAACAATCAACCGCATCGCACAATTTGTACACGACCTGAAAACAACAGGCAAAACCCACAACAGGGTACTGGTCACTGAAGTATTCGGCCGTTATGCCGGCCATACCGCTTTCCGCAGCGGTGTCGCGGCTGAAGCTGACTGTATTCTCATACCTGAAATTCCGGCAGACTGGGATGTTGTTTACGAACATCTTGCCGAGCGCTTTACCCGCAGGATCAGGGAGAGCGATGTCCATAGCGGCACCTATACCATTGTTGTTGCTGAAGGGCTGAAAAATGCCGATGGCAGTGATATCGTTGATGAATCGGCAGGCATTGACGCCTTTGGTCACAAAAAACTTGCCGGAGCAGGAAAATTCACCTGCCAGCAGATCCAGAAGAGAATGAAGACTGATCCGGCAATGCCGATTTTCATGAAAGAGACCGGCATGTTCGTTGAAGGAGTCTATGAAATTCCGGAGGTACGCGAAATCCATCCCGGCCACCTTGTCCGTTCAGGCAACTCGTCAGCATACGACATCAATTTCGGCTTTGAAGCCGGAGCCGCAGCCATACTGCTCCTGCTCGACGGCAAAACCGGAGTAACAATCTCCAAGGTAAAGGGACGCAAAATCGAATTCATTGAATCAAGCAAGGCGATTGTACAGCGTCACGTCGATCTTGACCATGTCGCCATGTATGAAGCGCTCGGGATCTGCTTCGGTCGGAAGGCCAACGCTTACGAACCGATTCTGCGCGAAGTCGAAGGTGTTTACGAAAGAATCTACTGACCCTTTCATTATGCCGTACATAAAAAACCCCGCGTTCTGTTGCGGGGTTTTTTATATCTTGAAGTATAATATCTGATAATGCTTTAACACCCAACGCCTGTATCATGAACAAGTCTGCTAAAATCTGGATGAACGGCGAACTGATTGACTGGATTGACGCTAAAATCCACATTCTGTCACATGTTGTCCACTACGGTTCATCTATTTTTGAAGGAATACGCTGCTATGAGACCCTCAAGGGCTCTGCAGTTCTCTTTCTGGACGAACATATCAAACGACTCAGGGATTCGTCGAAAATATACCGTATTGAAATTCCTTACTCCGAAAAAGAGCTGAAAGAGGCCATCATCAGCACGATCCAGGCCAACAATCACAAATCCTGCTATATCCGTCCGCTGGTCTATCGCGGTCAGGGAGCTCTGGGTGTCAACCCGCACCGTGCATCAATCGAGGTTGCGATTGCTACCTGGGAATGGGGTGCCTACCTTGGTGAAGATGTGCTTGAAACCGGCGTTGACGTCCGAGTCTCATCATGGAACCGCCCAGCTCCCAATACCCTGCCGGCATGGGCAAAAGCCGGAGGGAACTACCTGAATTCGCAGCTCATCAAGATGGAAGCACTGATGGATGACTATGCAGAGGGGCTTGCGCTCGATGTCAATGGTTATGTTTCGGAAGGAAGCGGCGAAAATATTTTTGTTGTCCGTGATGGAATTATATATACACCCATGTCGGCTCAGTCGATACTGCCTGGCTTTACCCGCTACGCCATCATGCATATTGCCAAAGAGTACGGCTACGAAGTCCGGGAAACTCTGATTCCCCGTGAAGCACTTTATATTGCCGATGAGGTTTTCCTGACCGGCACTGCTGCTGAAATCACTCCGGTCAGAAGTATCGACAAGTACCCGATCGGCAATGAAAAACGGGGCCCGATTACCGAAGTACTGCAGCATGCATATCTCAAAATCGTCCAGACCGGCGAAGATCCGTACAACTGGCTAACCTTTATCTGAGCACGGCAAGGCAGGCATGAGCTGGAAAAACATTATCGGTCAAAAACAACAGATCCGCGTCCTTCAGAAAGCTCTCGAAACAGACCGCTTTGCTCATGCCTACCTTTTTACCGGCCCTGACGGGTCGGGAAAAGAGTCGGTGGCATTTGAACTCGCCTCTCTCTTCAACTGCAAATCCACAATAGGATCCCACACCGCAGGATCATGCGGTACATGCCCCGACTGCATGCAGATCCAGGCATTCATGCACCCGAATGTGGAGTATATTTTTCCGGTAGAATCTTCCTTGCTGGATTCTGGTGATTCCGCAAAAAAAGAGAACAAGCGTTTTACAGAAGCAAAGGAGCGATACGACGGACTGCTTGAACAAAAAAAAGCGAACCCCTATCTCTCCCCCGCCATGGAACGCTCCATGGGCATCCTTACCGAGCAGATTGTATCCCTTCAGCATAAGGCGATGTTCATGCCGAATGAGGGAACCAAAAAGATCTTCATTATTTCGCAGGCCGAACGGCTGCACCCCTCTGCCGCAAACAAGCTGCTGAAACTGCTCGAAGAGCCGCCCTCCCACGTTGTGTTCATTCTCGTCTCTTCAAGGCCGGAAGCACTCCTGCCAACTATTCGCTCACGTTGCCAGGCCGTCAGGTTTTCAAGGGTTACCGCCAACGAACTGCGACTCTGGCTGAATGAAAACCACCCGGAAATCCTGGAACCGGAGCTGAGTTTTATCGTCAGCTTTTCACGGGGCAATCTCCGGCTTGCGTGGGAACTCATCAACAGCCGCGACAGTAAAACAGCTGAAACGGCAACCATGCTGCTCCGTAATCAGGCTCTCGACTTCCTGCGCCAGGTACTTACTCCGAGCCGCTTCCACGAAGCCATCACCACCTGTGAACAGCATGCCAAAAACATGTCGCGCTCCGACCTCATCCTTTTTCTTGCAGCACTCCTGCTCTTCTTTCAGGATGCCAACCACCGCCGTATCAATCCGGATTTTCAGGAGCTGAACAACCCCGACATCAGCGACGCCATCAACCGTTTTGCGAAAAACTTTCCCAACCCGGATTTCTTCCAGATCTCAACGATCACCGAAGAGGCGATCCGCGCGATCGAACGCAACGCCAACCCCCTCCTGGTCATGGCCGCCTTCACCGCCAACATCAAGACGTTGCTGCAGCGCGCATAAAAGGTACCTTTAGGGATCAATCTGATCTTTTTTTCCCGATATACAGCAGCGATTGAATCAAGCAAACACCAGAACCACAAAACAACTTCCCGCCGGAAAAGTACAATAAAGTTGCGGGTATCCTGGAAATTTTTTGAGCTCCCATAACGATTGTAGTTATTCAGAGAGCCCCGTCTTCTGCATTTTATCCATGACAGCAACGCGGCAATGAAGAGATGAATATTTCATGGAAATGAGCTTCTTCACTGAACTACCTCAAAAGAGATGACTCGATGATCACAGCTCCTTCAAACGATCCAGGGCAAACAACATCGGGTGGCAGGGGAAATCGGGCAATGCCGACGGGAATCTGGATCCTTGGACTTGTTTCAATGTTCATGGATATCTCATCCGAGCTGGTCCATAGTCTTCTTCCGGTCTTCATGACCACTGTTCTCGGAGCATCAATGATGACGATAGGAATGCTTGAAGGCATTGCTGAAGCAACAGCCTCTGTCACAAAGGTTTTCTCGGGTGCCTTCAGTGACTATCTCGGCAAAAGGAAAATTCCTGTGGTTCTCGGTTATGGACTGAGCGCTCTCACCAAACTGATTTTTCCTCTTGCCACGGCAATCGGGTGGGTGTTGGCTGCACGCTTTACGGATCGTATCGGCAAGGGAATCCGTGATGCACCCCGGGATGCACTCATCGTAGAACTGGTAACGGAGAAATCACGGGGTGCGGCCTATGGTCTTCGCCAGTCTCTGGATTCGGCAGGAGCATTTGCAGGGCCACTTCTTGCACTCATCTTCATGGCCCTGTTTGCAAACAACATCAAAGCTGTGCTCTGGGTGGCGGTCATACCCGCCTGCATAGCAGTTACTCTGCTGGTACTGGGAGTTCATGAGCCGGATACCAGGGAGAAGAGCACAGGAGAGCGCAACCGCCTCACCCTCGCTGATGCAGGACGCCTTTCTCATCGTTACTGGCTCGTGGTTGCACTTGGCAGCGTACTTACCCTTGCCCGATTCAGCGATGCATTTCTGGTGCTCCGTGCGCAGAACCTTGGACTCACTCCGGGTTTCGTGCCGCTGATTATGATTGTGATGAATGTTGTTTATGCCCTGTTCTCCTACCCTGCAGGCCGGGCAGCCGACCGGTTGCATCCCAGGCTGCTCCTGATACCGGGAACCGCTATGCTTATGGTCTCCGATATCGTCCTGGCCTTTGCGGAAACACCGCTTGTTGCTCTTGCCGGTGCAGAACTTTGGGGAGTGCACATGGCATTGACTCAGGGTCTGCTCTCAAAACTAATCGCCGACACTGCTCCTGACGAGCTGCGTGGAACTGCTTTCGGTATCTTCAATCTGATCAGCGGAGGCGCTCTCCTGATTTCAAGTATGATCGCAGGCGCGCTCTGGAGCATATCCGGTGCATCGGCCACATTTATGGCAGGAGCTCTATTCGCTGCATTTGCTGCCGTCGGATTGCTCTTTTACCCCTCGAAAACATGAACTTCCTGCGCAGGTATCAACTGTACGATTACCGTAAAAAGTTTTATTAACCCTTGGAAATCCTTCACTGTACCTGATCAGTTCCTGGAGACGACTGACGTTCGTCACTCCCTGTCACCGGCCTATCCCGACGGGTGGTCGAGTCGAGCCAGTTGAGATAACCTGGCAATCCGCCGGTTATGGGCAGTTTAATGATTTCAGGCACGTCATAGGGATGATATTCCTCGATGTAGGCTTCGAGTTTGCTGTATCGGGCTTCTGTGGTCTTGATGGAGAGAAGCACTTCACTCTCTTTCTGCAGCCCCTCTTCCCAGAAAAAATAGCTCCGGATATCGGCCATCTGAACGCAGGCCGCAAGATGGTTGCTGAGAATGCCTTCAGCCATGTTTTCGGCCTCGTCCTGGTCAGGGACAGTGGTTATAACCATACAATAACTGCTTTCCATATGCTTCGGGGTTTTGTCAAAACATTACAACTCGATAAGCTCTTTACTCATGCGCTGCAAAGGAATCGCTCCATGAGGGCCCATCACTACCGTATCCTCGATACGCACTCCGAATTTTCCCGGAAGGTAAATACCCGGCTCAATGGTAAAAAGCATATTTTCCTGCAGCGTATACTCCCCTTTCGGGCTGATCCGTGGCTCTTCATGCACTTCAAGACCAACACCGTGCCCAAGGCCATGCCCGAACTCATCTGCATAACCATGTTCGGCAATAAACTGGCGAACCTTTTGATCAAGCTCTTTGGCCGTCATACCACATCGAGCCGAAGCAACACCAAGTGCCTGCGCTTCCTGTACGATACGATATATTTCACGCGCCTCGCCTGAAACATGCCCAAGCGCTACGGTTCTTGTCTGATCGGAAGCATACCCTTCATAGATGCAGCCAATATCAAGCACAATGAGCTCTCCTTGCTTGAACCGGGCTTTCGATGGTGATGCATGGGGCATTGCAGAACGAGCTCCCCCTGCTACAATAGGGTCAAAAGAGTCTTTTTCAGCACCAAGCTTTTTATGCTGGTAGGTAATCTCTGCGGCAATATCAAGCTCCGTCACTGACGGTGAAATCATGGACAACACGTGTTCAAGCACAAGTTCACTGATTTCTGCAGCACGACGCATTTTCATGAGCTCAGTCTCATTCTTGATCATTCTGAATTCTTCGAAAAAAGAGTCAACGGGTATCACCTGCTGTTTGCCAAGAATCTGTTCGATAAGCCGGGTTGCCTCATGCCAGGTTACATTATCGGACTGAAGCGCAACGGTTTTTCCGAGAGGATAGCGGCCGGAACCAAGCTCTGCGGCAAATCCATCAGTGGCAATAACAGTTTCAGCCACAACGACTTCCCCGGCGGCCTGCTCCTTGTAGCGAAAATCGGTAAACAACCAGCTTTTTTCACTGGTAATCAGCGCTCTCGCATTAGAGCCGCTAAAACCTGTCAGCCACCGGATAACTGCGAGATCAGTAACAATAATTGCATCAAGAGCCTGATTCATCATTTTCCTCAAAACCATGCTTAAGGCCTCTTCCCGGTATATCGTTATCTGCTGATTATCCATGAGTAACATACAATGATTCATAAAAAAACAGGGATTATTCCATGACGGCCACGTTCAAGGGAATCAATTCTCTTTATTATTTACATTTACATCAATTCTTGTTATTATTTACATTTACAAAATTCATCATCATTTGCCAACCGATCAGTTGCATGCCACAAAAAAAGTTACTTCAAAAACTGCTTGCAGGAGAACATTTTTCACAGGAAGAGATGACCTTCTGCATGAACAGCATCATGGATGGCCTCTTTTCCGAGGTTGTCATTGCGGCATTGCTTGCCCTCCTGCAAAAAAAAGGGGTAACCCCTGTTGAAACTGCCGGCGCATACTACAGTCTGATGGCAAAAGCCAACACCATTGAGCTCGATGAGGATGCTGTCGATACCTGCGGTACAGGCGGAGACCATGCCGGTACATTTAATATTTCAACGACTGCATCAATTATTGCCAACAGTGCCGGTGTCCTCATTGCCAAGCACGGGAACCGTTCGGTTACGAGCAGTTGCGGAAGTGCCGATGTACTGGAAGCGCTCGGCTTCACTATTGATCTGCCGCCGGAAGCAACAAAAGAGCTTTTTAAGCAGACCGGATTTGCCTTTCTCTTTGCTCCTCTTTACCATCCTTCAATGAAAAGGGTAGCCAATATCCGCAGGGAATTGGGCATAAGAACGATTTTCAATATTCTCGGACCACTGATTAATCCGGCTCGGGCAAAACGCCAGCTTGTTGGTGTTTTCAATCAGGAACTGATGGAACTCTATACCGAAGTATTGGTGCAGACAGACGCCCGTCACGCCATGATTGTTCATGCCATGACTGAAGAAGGCATAGCTCTTGATGAACCAAGTCTGAACGGGCCGACTCATATTGTCGAGATTCAGAATGGAAGTGTACGAAAGCATACCGTTTATCCTGAAGAGTTCGGATTGACAAGACATGCACTCTCGGAAATCCAGGGGGGAGCGAGGGATGAAAACGCGCTCATAATCCATCGGATCCTTGATGGCAGCGCTCCGGCAGCACACATTGATGCCGCCCTCTTCACCACAGCCATGGCTTGTTTTGTTTCCGGAAAAGCCGGCAGCATTCAGGAAGGTTTCATCATGGCAAGAAAGGCACTTGAAAGCGGTCATACAAAAAACAAATTTAATGAGATCCTGAAAATTAACACTGAACTCACAGCGAAACACAGGGGGCCTGTAAACTAAATTCTTATCTTTTTGTCAAAAAACTTGTATACTATCTGCCTTGTTTTATAGCCAAAGCGAGAACCATTATTCCTATGAACGGACATGACACGCTTCATCCTGAAACGCTGCAAAGCATTGACGAAAAGCTTCGTCTGTCAGGAGTGAGCGCTGCAAGGCAGAAAACCATCCAGCTCGCTCTTGAGAATGTCAACAAGCCCGGATTCAGGATAGAGCCTTCTGCAATCATTCCGCTCATGAAACCGGTTACCTGGTTTCCTCCAATGTGGGCCTTTGCCTGCGGTGTGGTATCAACTGGCGAAAATATTGCCGACAACTGGTCTATTCTCCTGCGAGGCATCCTTCTTGCCGGTCCGCTCATGTGCGCCATGTCGCAGACCATGAATGACTACTTTGACCGTGAGGTTGATGCCATCAATGAACCCGACCGACCAATCCCTGCCGGTAAAATCTCAAAATCTGCCAGTTGGCTCATTACGTTTGCGCTTATTGTTACCGGTTTTCTTGTTGCACTCTCCATTCACCCTTATGTCGTCGTCATTGCTTTTGTCGGTGTACTCATGTCACACGCCTATTCCGGCCCGCCAATCAGGGCAAAAAGGAACGGCTGGTTCGGCAACCTTATTGTAGGACTTGCCTATGAGGGCGTAGCCTGGCTGACAGGCAGTTTTGCCATTACACAGGGAGTTCCATCGGGTGAGACCATCGCTCTTGCTATTATTTTTTCACTTGGAGCGCATGGCATCATGACACTGAACGACTTCAAATCCATAGTTGGTGACACCATCCGCAAGGTAGACTCAATCCCTGTACAGCTTGGCGAAAAGAAAGCCGCCATCCTTGCCGCTATTGTCATGGATGTTGCTCAACTTTCAGCTATCGCTATCCTTATTGCCAAAGGCTCCATAACCACTACGGTGATTGCCCTGATCCTGCTGGTTGCCCAGTTGCCCATGCAGAAGATTCTCATTGCACATCCCAAGGAGAAAGCAATCTGGTATAATGCTTTCGGCACCCTGCTCTATGTTTTATCCATGATGGTTTGCGCTGTAGGCATACGACCGTAAAACAATACTTTTCCGGTTTATAAAACTATTGTTATATTCCGGTTCGTTTTTTTAACACCAATTGATTGCACCATGTCAAAAGTTTGCTTACTGACCGGTAAAAGACCCATATACGGCAATACGGTATCCCATGCGAATAACCATGTCCGTACCCGTTTTGAGCCGAATCTCCATACCAAAAGAATCTGGATCGAAGAGGAAAAACGGTTTGTAAAGGTCAAGCTTTCCGCAAAAGCCATGAAAATTATCGCTAAAACCGGAACCGCTGCTCTCGCTAAGCTCCTGAAGTAAGGCACAGGCAAAACCGGTTATAAAAGATTTTTCAATATCTTGTAAAGGCTCAATCATACACTGGTTGAGCTTTTTTTATCGATGGAAAAAAAGATAATTATCTACACCGACGGAGCCTGCAGCGGCAATCCCGGGCCTGGTGGCTGGGGAGCAGTGCTGATGTACGGCACTTCGATTCGTGAAATATCGGGTTATTCGCCGGCCACGACCAATAACCGTATGGAACTCAGCGCCGCAATTGAAGCACTCGAAGCACTCAAGGAACCCTGCACGGTAGACTTGTACAGCGATTCAAGCTATCTTGTCAACGCCATTAACGAAGGGTGGCTGAAACGCTGGACCATCAACAACTGGAAAACATCCACAAAAAAAAATGTTGAAAATATCGACCTGTGGCAAAAAATCCTGAAGTTGCTTAAATTGCATGACATAAGATTCCACAAAGTCAAGGGCCATAGCGATAACCCGTACAACAACCGCTGCGACACACTTGCCCGCGAGGCCATCAAAAGAAAATCATAATCAGTTGATGTATGGAGAGCAATAGTCTACCTGAAGTCACACCGGAAAAACGCTCCCTGAAAAAAGGGGCGGGGCTTCTTCTGTCCATCAGTGTCATCGGTACGATATGCTTTCTGCTGGTGGTTCTCTGGATAAACTGGTCGAAACCCCGGCTGCAGCCTGAACCATTAAGCCCTGAACTTAAGGCCAATATTGATCGGATTCCGGGAAGGTCAGATGCACTGATATACTTAGGCCTGAAAGACATCCGGGAAAGCAGGTTCTGGAAGGAAATCATTCCGGATTCTCTGAAAAAGGCCCCGCTCTTCAAGCCTCAAGGCCGGCTCGACACGCTCATGAGAGCGGCAAATATTAATCCCTCGCTCGATATCGACACCCTGGTGATCAGCTTCAAGCGGCATGGGTACAAAGAGCAGAACTATCTTGGTATTGTATGGGGACCATTCTCAAAAAAACTACCGGAATCGTTTCTCAGAACCAACAGTACGGCTGCTGAAAAGATCGGTGGCCGCCAGTGTTACGCATTCGACAGCACATTCTGGCTCTGCCCGATGGGACCAAGGCAGATAGCCGTAACAAACAACAGGAAAATGCTTGAAGAGTTCCTGGTACCGACCGGCAGTTTTCTTCAGCGGGATTCACTCTCTGCGGCCCTTGTCAACAAGGCGCTCTACAAATCGCATCTCTGGTTTGCGCTGCCCTCCGCTGCCTGGACCATCGGAGCCCTGCAAAGCCTCACCTCGACCAATCAGGGAATAAAAACACTCGGCAACCTGAACCGCATTCAGAATCTTGCTTTCTCGGTAAAGTTCAACGACGGGATTGAAGGACAAAGCGAATGGGTATATAAAACCCGCCGGGCAGCATTTTTTGCCTCAACATTCCTCTGGGGAGCCGTCAAGCTTTCGGAAATCTCAGGCACGAGAACAAACGAACAGACCATACAACTGCTGAAAAAAATCGAGATCAGACAGAACCTTGAATCAGTTCTTATTCATACAGACATTCCCATCGAGTTTTTTCAGAGTGCCAAACAAAAAAAGCAGCACTGAGCATCGTAAAAAATCTCCTGAGAAGCTGAACGTTGCTCTGCATGGAAAACCCCTGAAGAATGCCTCCCTGCAGCTTTTCAACGGGTGTGTGCGGGACGCTGAAAACAAAGCATACCTCCTTTCCAGAGTACCTGCAGTTGCCCTCCTGCCATCACCATTTTTCCCGGACAGGTACCGAGAAGATCAACCAGTTTCTGAAGCGTTTGAGCGTCCACAGGCGCATTCATATCCCGTAATGCCCTCTTGAAAATCTCTTTCTGCTCAAAAACCGTAAGCCGGCGAAGAGCATGAACGTCCAGCCTGCCATTGGTGAGAGTCAGGCCAGGTTCCTGTTCACAGAGGTTTTCGAAATAAAGCTCAAGAAACTCTTCAAGCTCCCCGGCCTGCTCCGACAATCTCCTGAGCGACGGCATCAATTTATGCGGAAAGCGCTCCTCAATTACGGGAATAACACGATTCCGGATAAAATTCCTGTCATAGTCGCTGGCAAAATTACTGGCATCTGTGCGGCTTGCAATCCCCTTATCCTTCAGGTATGCAGAGATATCCGCTTTATGGAACAGAAGCATGGGGCGGATGATTTTGCCGTTCATGGCTTTGATGCCTCTCAGTCCGGGAAGAGAGACCCCTCTGAAAAGGTTGAAAAGAATGGTCTCTGCATTATCGTTGACGTGATGACCGGTGGCAATTTTGGTGAAACCCCTCTCTTGCATAACCCGCTCAAAAAAAGTGTACCGCAATATCCGGGCCGTCTCCTCAACAGATCTCTTCCACTCACCGGCATAGCGCAACGTATCAAAACGCTCGACAAAACACTCCAGACCCAGCGACTCACTGTAATCGCGCACAAAAGACTCGTCTCCGTCACTTTCAGCTCCGCGAAGCTGAAAGTTACAGTGAACCACCGCAATCCCGGTATGCAGAAGGGGCTTTACCGCACAGAACAGTGAAAGCATCGCCATCGAATCCGGTCCTCCGGAAACAGCAACAAGAACTCTTTCACCCTCTTCGACCAGCCGCCTTGCTCTGAGCTGCTCAAGAAACTTTTTTTCTAAAGCGTTCACTTCTTCATGTCTCGTTATCTTATTGTAATGCAGAGAACGCTGCACTTACCCGCATCAGCTCTCTTCGTTGTATGCCACCGCTCTTCCAGCACCGGCCATCCGGAAAAAAACCAGGAAAAATTTTTCCCTTTTTGTTTTTGGTACAAGATAAATAATTATCATAAGGGAGTTTATCATAAAACAACAGAATTGAAACGAAAACAATGTTTACTTCCTACGGCTACAGCACCATGATAAAAGTGCTGCTCCTCTGTATGGCCATCAGCGCTGCTGCAATGATTTTTCCTCCCCTGGCACACATACCGATGCTGTTGACGGCTGCCACAACACTCCTGTTTACCCTCTATTTTTTCCGTGACCCGAAACGAGAGGCGCCCGATGAAAAAAGGGTTATTCTGGCTCCCGCCGACGGTAAAATACTTCTTGTTCAGAAACAGGGCGAGAACGTTTCCGGTAAATCCCCGATGCTCGTCAGTATCTTCATGTCGCCTTTGAACGTTCACGTCAACCGCATACCGCTCAGCGGGAAGGTCACCCACCTTCGCTACCGTCCCGGTCAGTTCCTGATGGCCTTTGACCACCGGAGCATGGAAAGCAATGAAAAAATGGAAATCGGCATAAACAATGGTGAGATAGAGGTGCGGTTCAGCCAGATATCTGGATTTCTCGCAAGAAGAATCGTCTGTCAACTGCAAAAGGGGGAGAATGTCAAAATCGGCCAGAGATTCGGCATGATCAAGTTCGGCTCAAGGGTCGATATGATCCTTCCCCCTTCAGCAACCGTGCTTGTTGAACCAGGCCAGAGAACCCGCGCCGGAGAAACCATCCTTGCCCGCTATTGACCGGCAGCAGGAACAGCCCAGTGACTCCACTGAAAAGAGTTGGTTTAGGAGAGCATATTGTTTATATAATTAGCATGAGATACTTTTTTCATGAATGTAAATTCCCGGAGGAATCCCGATGTTTGGATTAGGTGGACAGGAACTCATTCTTATTCTGCTGATTATTCTGCTGTTGTTCGGTGCAAAAAAACTTCCCGAGCTTGCCAGAGGACTTGGAAAAGGAATGAAAGAGTTCAAAAAAGCACAGACTGAGATTGAGGAAGAGTTTAATGCAGCGGTAGATGAAAAGCCCAAAACGGAAAAGTCGCCCTCTTCAAGTAAAAGCTAACGTGTGCTGTACCCGGCCATGCTTTTCAGCCTCTATATCAAAAATTTTGCCCTGATCCAGGAACTGTCGGTTGAGTTCAGACCTGGATTAACCATTATCACCGGAGAAACCGGTGCAGGTAAATCCATTCTTATCGGAGCATTGAATCTTGTGCTTGGAGAGCGGGCAAGCAGTGATATGGTTCGGTCGGGAACAAACAAGGCAGTTATTGAAGCGGTGCTGAAAAATACCGGTACTGAACAAGTCGACGCCCTGCTGAGGGCGGCGGATATTGAACCGGCGCCGGAGCTCATTCTCCGTCGCGAACTCTCGGCAAGCGGTCAATCGCGCTGCTTTATCAACGACACGCCCGGCACAGCCGCGCTCCTTAAACAGGTCGGGGAGCTGCTGATTGATTTGCACGGCCAGCATGAACACCAGCTTCTGCTTCGTTCGGACACGCACGAAACCATTCTTGATGAGTATGGCGGAACCAACCCGGAAGTGGCCAGATACAGAACCGTTCGAGCAGTGCTTCAGGATCTGCAGCAGCAACTGGACAGGCTGAAAAAAGATGCGGCTGAAATCCGTGACAAAAAAGAGATACTTGATTTCCAGCTCAACGAGCTCAACGCACTCGACCTTAAAACCGGTGAAGATGAGTCGAACGAAACTGAAATCATCCTGCTTGAAAACGCTGAAACCCTGTTCACGCTCAGCACAGCGCTGAGTGACCTGCTCTATGACAGCGAGCACTCGGTCTATTCCTCAATCAGCTCGGCCCTCCATACCCTTGAAAAGCTTGCCGGCATTGATAAACGCTTTGCACCGTATCTGGAGGAGAGCCGCACGGCGAAAAGCATAGTCGATGAACTCTCCCGCTTCAGCCGCAGCTATGCTGCCGATATTGATTTTAATCCCCAGAGGCTTGACTCACTGCGTGAACGCCAGCTCATGCTTCAGCGCATCGGCAAAAAATATGGCCGCTCGCTCAAGGAACTGATTGAGCTGCGCAACGAGCTCGACGCAAGAATAGCGCTTGAAGACAATCTTCAGGAAGAGGTGGCACGCATCGAGCATGAAATCTCAACACAGAAAGCAGAACTCTCCCTCCAGGCAGAGAAACTCTCCAGTAAACGGCAGGAGGCCGCACAACGCCTTGAAAACGTCATTCAGGGCCATCTTGCACATCTCGGCATACCAAATTCCACCTTCATCGTCAGCATGACGCACGAGGAGCAGGTTGGCGGCGAAATAGCAATCGCAGGAAAAACGTTTGCCGCACTGGCGAACGGTTATGACCGGACAGAGTTCCTTATTTCAACCAACCCGGGGGAAAGACCAAAACCACTCGTTAAAGTGGCATCCGGCGGAGAAATATCCAGAGTCATGCTCGCCATAAAAAGCGCACTGGCAGAGACCGCCAATCTGCCGATCCTTGTTTTTGACGAGATTGATACCGGCATCAGCGGCCGTATTGCGGAAGCTGTAGGCAAGAGCCTGAAAACCCTTTCACGCCTGCACCAGATCATAGCCATCACCCACCTCCCGCAGATAGCTGCAATGGCCGATCTGCACCTCTCTGTACAGAAATCCGTACAGGACAACCGAACTGTAACGGAGGTGACCGTGCTTGACCAGGAGAGCCGCCTCGAGGCGATTGCCGCGCTCATCAGCGGCAAGCAGATTTCACCCACCTCACTCAATCTGGCCTCAGAACTCGTTGCCAGCGCTGAATCAGCATAATGAATCCAGTCTGTTTGCCTTTAAAACAAGTCACA
>JAAXWX010000065.1 GCA_013334755.1 Chlorobiaceae bacterium
TTTAATGGCTGCTGTAGCCTTTTCCAGCTCAAAATAGGTTCTTCCACAACCGGGACAGGAAATAAATTCGGTTTTTGACATCCTGATTCTTGCACCCTGAAGAATGTTAAATGCCAGATTTACCTCATCATCAACGGAAAGTCTGGTATGAAACGCAATCATGTCACCGATACCGTCGCAGAAAAGCGTTCCCGTCTGAACTGAACTTTCAATCAACGTTTGAAGCCTGTCAGAAGCCTCTTTCCTGAAGCGAACAACAAGAGGATAATCGAGAGAGTGAGTGTTGAATACCTGGACAAGCCTGCGATAAACAAAAATAACATTGCTTGATATAACCGAAAAAAAGAGTCGCCGGACTCCACGCCTGCAAATCTTTTCAGCAAAATGAGACAGCACCTCAGCGGGAACAACATCCCCTGAAGCTTCATGGATAAAGCATAACTCTACAGCCGCAAATCGTTCGTTATCAAGAAGTTGCAGAAACTCCTCACCAAGACGCTCCCCCTCAACAATATCCAGCCTTACTTTTGAAACCCTGTCGAGCAATTGGGCAAACAATGCCACATCGCTTGTCGAGGCAACAACAAAGCGAGCTGCATCACCAAGTTTACCAAGAAGATCGTCAAGCGCATCAAGGTCTCCGGCACTGCAGACTCGAACGGAAACAAACTCAGAGCGAATGGCATCTTGAGGCTTGTTTTGAGCAAGCCTCTTTAAGACCTCTTCAAATATCGCATGACGATCAGAAAGTTGAGCATGAGCTTCAGTTTCAACTCTCGGCACATGGCCTCCACCAACCACCATGCCTGCAAGCGCGGTCTCACAGGACAACCTGCGCTCATAAAAGAAAGGATTAAAAGGCGGCAGGTCATCAGATGAGCGCGTATGGTGTGGCTGCCCGTTGCGACTCTCAATAACATGCTTCAGAGGAATACGGCCTTCATCTCCTTTTACAAGATGGAAGTCGTTGTATTTTTTGACAAGTGCAAAACCGACAGGAACCTCATTTACAGGATCCTCAGTAAGTGATACCCTGATGGTATCACCAAGACCATCCTCAAGCAGCGCTCCGATACCCATTGCGGATTTAACTCGCCCTTCATCTCCATCTCCTGCCTCGGTTACCCCGAGATGAAGCGGATAGGCATAACGAAGCTCTGTATCAGCTTTCTGAACCAGCAGCCGGTAGGCCTGAATCATCACCCTGACATTGGACGCTTTCATTGAAAAAAGAGTATCGTAATATCCGAGTTCCTCACTTATCCGGGCAAACTCGAGAGCCGCTTCAACCATACCTTCCGGCGAATTACCGTAGCGGCTGACAATTCTGTCGGACAAAGAGCCATGATTGGTGCCAATTCTCATGGATACCCCGTATTGGCGTGCTTTTTCGACCAAAGGAGCAAATTCAGCCCGAACATGCTCAATCTCCAACAGATACGCTTCATCAGAATACTCATTGTTTGAGAATTTCTGGCTGGTGGCATAATTACCTGGATTGATGCGGATGTTTTCAACATATTCAACAGCCTTGAGCGCTGCACGTGCAGAAAAATGGATATCGGCAACAAGCGGAGTTTCAATTCGGTCACGACGGAGTTGATCCCGGATATTGCGGAGATTTTCAGCATCCTTTTCGGTCGGTACAGTAAGCCTGATAATTTCACAACCGGCATCATAAAGCCTTCGGCACTGCTCAACGGTGGCTGCCGTATCCATTGTATGCGTATTGGTCATGGACTCGACCCTTATCGGCTGATATCCTCCCAAAACCAGGTTTCCAAAAACTACTTCACGGGTTAAACGACGGCGGTACTGGTACATTGGATTGCAGAACAGTTACATGAAAAATTATTTCTCTCTGATGATAAACAGGGTTTCACCCGGTTTTCTAAAATTATATCGCTCCCGTGACGCCTTTTCTATACTATCAGGCTCCAAGGCATATTTGATACGTCGTTCGTTATCAACTATTGTCTTTTGTTCAACTTTCTGCCGTTCAAGAAGCCTGCGATACTCAGCTTCCATGCGTATCCGTTTCACAATTCCGTAATCATCGAAAAGCATCCAGATGACAAACAAAACAAAAGCTACCCTTAAAACAATTTTTTTAGGCTCGGAACGGATGTACTCCCATAATCTCCTGATAATCTTTTTCACGCATCAAAACACTTTAGTTTGCCAATTCCTGAGTCACAAGGGAGGAGAAAAGCAAAGGGAACCCGTTTTGTCAACGGATTCCCTGCAGAGTTCTTTATACCCGGAAAGCCTTTCTTCCGGGGTAGCGAGCCTGATCGCCAAGCTCCTCTTCAATTCGGAGCAGTTCATTATACTTCGCCATACGATCAGAACGCGACAAACTGCCTGTCTTGATCTGGCCGGCATTTGTTGCCACTGCAATCTGCGCAATCGTGCTGTCTTCCGTTTCACCGCTGCGGTGACTGATAACCGAAGTGTAACCGTTTACTTTTGCCAGATCAATTGCCTGGAGAGTTTCGGTCAAGGTGCCAATCTGGTTGACCTTGATCAGAATAGAGTTGGCAACGCCCCGCTCAATGCCTTCTGCAAGTCTTTTGCTGTTGGTAACAAAGAGGTCATCGCCGACAAGCTGTACACGTGAACCAATTTTTTCTGTCAGCACTTTCCATCCCTCCCAGTCATCTTCAGCCATTCCATCCTCAATTGAAATAATCGGATAGTTGCTTGCCCACTTTTCCCAGTATTCGGCCATTTCAAGAGAGGTCAACTCCTGTTTTGAGGATTTCTTGAATACATAGCGCTTTTTTTCAGAATCATAGAACTCCGAGCTTGCAGGATCAAGGGCAATCATGACCTGTGCGTCGCCTAATCCGCCCTTATCGGTAGGAGATCCAGCCTTATAACCTGCTTTTCCTATAGCTTCAATCACCAGTTCAATAGCCTCTTCGTTCGAACTCAAGTTCGGAGCAAAACCACCCTCATCACCTACAGCCGTACTCAAGCCTTTGCTTTTCAAAAGCGCCTTGAGTGCATGAAATATTTCGGCACCACAGCGAAGAGCATCCGAGAATGAGTCAAATCCGGCAGGCATGATCATGAATTCCTGAAAATCAACCGTGTTATCCGCATGGGCTCCACCATTGAGAACGTTCATCATGGGCACGGGAAGGGTATTGGCCATCGTTCCGCCGATATAGCGGTAAAGCGGAAGACCGGAATATTCAGCACCAGCTTTTGCACATGCCATTGAGACTCCAAGAAGGGCATTTGCTCCAAGCTTCGACTTGTTTGGCGTTCCATCCAGTGCAAGCAGTGCCTGATCGATCTCTTCCTGTTCAGTAACCAGCATCCCTGTCAATGCATCATTTATGACCGTATTGACATGCTCTACCGCCTTGAGTACTCCTTTCCCGAGATAGATTCCCGGATCACCATCCCTGAGCTCCACAGCTTCATGAACACCTGTTGATGCACCACTTGGTACGGCTGCCCGACCAAATGAACTCTCAGTGTAAACATCGACTTCGACTGTTGGATTTCCCCTTGAATCAAGGATCTGACGAGCAAGAATCTGCGTAATAATCGGCATAAGAAAATATATTTATAGTTTTTACCTGCTTTTTATGCCATAAGGTGCCAAAAAAAGCAATTCCATTCTGAACATACTTAAAAATATATCTTTTTTTCCCGACCATTTCATTGTTCCCTCGACAGCAAATAAGACTTTTTTTTGTTTATTATTTCTTAAGCTGTATTGCCCGACAGGCCCTGCAGCCCACTATTTCGTTATCAGTCAAAAAAGGAGTCCTGCTATGCAAGCCGTACAACCGGATCAATTGCGAAACATCGTCATTACAGGCCATGCCGGAAGCGGCAAGACCATTCTCGCCGAATCACTTGCTCTGACAATGGGCGTCATAAACCGCCTCGGCACTATTGATGAAGGAAACACCCTCTCTGATTACTCCAGCGATGAGATTCAAAGAAAACACAGCCTCAACACCAGTCTTATAAACGGATTCTGGAATGACCGGAAAATCAACATTATCGATACTCCTGGCCTCCTTGACTTTCACGGTGATGTTAAATCGGCCATGCGGGTTGCCGATACCGTCCTGATTACCGTCAATACAGCTTCAGGCGTAGAAGTAGGAACTGATACGATATGGGAGTATACCAAAGAGTATTACAAGCCGACCCTCTTTATTCTGACCAAGCTTGATGCAGACCGGACCAGCTTCAACGCCACCATACAGACACTCCAGGATCATTTCGGCCATCTTGTTACCCCGATACAGTTTCCTGCCGATGAGGGTCTTGGACATCATACTCTCATTGACGTCCTTCTGATGAAACAGCTTGAGTTCAATCCGGATAAAACCGGAGGTATGACCATCACAGACATTCCGGCTCTCCATCTGAAGCGAGCTGAGGAGCTCCATCAGCAGCTTGTTGAGGCAATTGCCGAAACGGATGAAGAGCTGATGAACAGATTTTTCGAAGTCGGGACCCTTACAGAAGAAGAACTCAGGACAGGAATCAAATCAGCACTGCTTACCAGAACATTTTTTCCGGTTTTCTGTACTTCTCCACTCCACCTGATAGGATCTGAGAGACTGCTGAACGCCATTGTCAACCTCTGTCCCTCACCTATTGAACGCGGGCCTGAACATGCAATCTGTACCATCGACGAAACCAAAAGTCTGATTCAGCCTAACCCTGAAGGACCTACGATTGCCTTTATTTTCAAAACAATGTCCGAACCGCGTGTCGGTGAAATTTCCTACCTCAGAGTGTATTCGGGTCACATTGAAACAGGCCATGAGCTGATTGATGTTCAGACCGGACAACTTCAAAAGATCGGTCAGGTCTACACCATTGTCGGTCAGAAAAAAAACCCGGTTGACAAACTGCTTGCCGGAGATATCGGCATGGTGGTAAAACTGAAGGATGCCCATACCAATGACACGCTGGCCGACAAAGGGACAAGCTGCCGGATAAGCCCGATTATTTTTCCCCTACCTGTGCTGGCGACAGCGATCATGCCCATCACGCAGGGTGATGAAGAAAAAATCTCTGCAGGTCTGCATCATCTGCACGAAGAAGACCCAAGTTTTGCCATTGAACATGATGTCGAGTTCAACCAGACCATTCTGAAAACTCTCGGTGAAACTCATCTTGATACGATCATCACCCGTCTGCAGGCAAAGTTCAATGTCAAGGTAGAGATAGCCCCCATCAAAATTCCCTACCGCGAAACCATCCGGATAGCGTCATCTGCACAAGGCAAGTATAAAAAACAATCAGGTGGAAAAGGGCAGTATGGCGATGTATGGGTCAAGCTTGAGCCTCTTGCAAGAGATACAGGATTCGAATTTGCCAGCGAGGTTGTGGGGGGCGTTGTCCCAACCAGATATCTGCCTGCTGTTGAAAAAGGACTTCGGGAAACTATCACAAACGGTATACTGGCAGGTTACCCTGTCGTAGACCTAAAAGCAATTGCATACGATGGTTCTTTTCATCCTGTCGACAGCTCCGAATTTGCCTTTAAAATTGCTGCAAGCATGGCATTCAAGAATGCGTTCGAGCATGCGAAACCATTTCTGCTTGAACCGGTTTATGCCCTGAATGTCTATGCACCAGAACAGTATACCGGAGAAATAGTTGGTGATATTTCAAGCAAGAGAGGTAAAATTCTCGGCATGGATTCAGACGTTAGGATGCAGATAATTCATGCGCTGATACCTCAGGCCTCGTTAACCACATTCCATCACGCACTCACACGCCTGACCCAGAGCCGGGCACGATACTCCTACAGTTTCAGCCATTACGAAGAAGCCCCGCCTGATATCGCTCAACAGATCATCGCTGACAAGAAATCATAACGCTACTGCGAAGATGAAAAGCCCCGAACCATGGCGGGGCTTTTTTTATCTGGCCAGCAGACCCGAAGTGGGCAACCACGAAGGTTGCCCCTACAGGAGACCAATAACTGACTTGATTTTAAGCCACCACACTATCCAGATCGCCTCTCGAATATTCTGTCTGGTCATTTTAGACTTCCCTACACTCCGGTCAACAAAGACAATGGGAACTTCCTTGATGACAAATCCTTTTTTCCACACTCTGAAGTTCATTTCAATCTGAAATGAATAGCCTTGAGAATTAATCCTTTCAAGATTCAGTGCCCGCAATACTTCTGCACTGAAACATTTAAAACCGCTTGTCGGATCAGCCACAGGCATACCGGTAACCAGTCGCGTGTAAATGCTTGCCATTTTGGAAAGAATCAAGCGGCCAAGAGGCCAGTTAACAACGTTGACGGTATTGTTCATATAACGCGACCCGATAACCAGATCAGCATCACTCATGGCATCAAAAAAGCTCTGCAGCATCAGAGGGTCATGTGAATAATCCGCATCCATCTCGACAATAAAACGGTAGCCCTTCTGCAGGGCAAACATGAAACCCGTAATATAAGCCGTACCAAGTCCAAGTTTTCGCTCCCTCATGATCAGATGAACTCCACTCATGATCAATTGCATTGAACGAACAATCCCGGCAGTTCCATCTGGAGAGTTATCGTCAATGACAAGAATATCCGCCTTGGACGGATAAAGTCGTCTGAGGTCAGCAAGCAGCCTGCCAATATTTTCAGCTTCATTGAAGGTTGGAATAATGACAAGAACCTGGCTTGAAGGAATTGTTTCTTCACCAAGTGACTGCCGGGAATGGTTCAGATTTGCGCTATGTTGTGCCTGCATGTGCGTTAAAGATCTTCAAAAAAAAAGCATTGCTTCACTGGAAGCAATGCTTTTATAAAACCATAATTCAAAACTGCAAATCTTAGCGCGCTTCGCGGTGAAATCTGTGCAGAAATCTCAGATCAAAATCAAGCCTTTCCGGAGGAGTATAGGTAAAATCAAGCACTTGCCCATCAGGACGTACTTCAACGAGTGCCCCGGAAGGACATTCATCGGAAGAAAAACAGGCTGAACAGGAAATACAGGCATCCTGGTCAATGTAGCACCTGAAACC
>JAAXWX010000021.1 GCA_013334755.1 Chlorobiaceae bacterium
GAAGGCCCTCACTGATGGGAGCAACAAGCCTTGCGCTTGTCAGGGAATCTCCCGAGGCAAACAGAGTAACTTCATGGCCCTTCTCCACGAGCCCTTCGGTTAAATGGTAGACAACCCGTTCTGTTCCTCCATATTTTAGCGGCGGTACTCGCTCCACTAAAGGAGCTATCTGGGCAATTCGAAGCTTTTTCATAGGGCACCGTCCTGCTTGATGGAAACACCATGCAAAAAACAGGCGTCAAAAGCGAGAATTCCCTCTGCAAGCGATTTTCGTCCTGTTGATAACCATACTCTGATAGTGTCAAGGGGTTTGCCGATTATTTTCGATATCGCCCGGTGTTTCAGTCCGGAAATCGCTGAAAGCAAGACCGATAATTTGATATCAGCGTTCCGCCTAAGTAAAGCCACCCCAACACGGTCAATAGGTTTAGATGACGATTTTGGAATACAGAATTCTTCGTCATGAGTGAATACATCTAAATAACACGCACGGAATGTCTTGAATACCTCTCTTTCTGGCGTATCCATGTCAAGATTCAGATAAGTTCTGTTGACAAGCTCATTGGCAGCAGTTTCAGATCCGGTCATCCAATACGCAAGGCTGTATATATCATCCATCAAATCTATCGCTGTTCTTTTTTCCATGATCATGGCCCCTCCTTATATCGGGTCAAAAATGTCTTTAGCCGTTTTTGCAGTGCAAAATTTTAAGTAAGCTCAAACGGAGCACCAAATACTGCAACGACAGTGATCCGTTTGAGCACAATGTCAGGCCCCTGTCAATCTTTTATCTTGTCTGCAATATCCCGAAGCGCAGCACTTGATGACCGCAATGCACTTTCCACCCCATCCTTGAGCTTCTCCCACGCATCTTCTCCAGCCTCGCCCAGCTCCTTCAGTTTTGCCTTCGTGGTATCAATTCCATGCTCAAAATCATCAAGCTGTTTAGCATACTTAAGATTTGCTTCGGCAGTAAAATTCTTTGCTTTAGCCCTGAATTCAGCCAGTCTGGCCTGCGCCAGCTCCAGCTCTGTCTCGGCTTTCTTTTTATAGGCTTCTTTCAGACTCATAGTATCTCTCCGTTGTTTACATGACATTCAAAAAATTTTCAGACCATCCTGATCTGATGGGATCCAGGATGTTTATTTAACTCCGCAAAACACAAGAAATGATTCTCTTGAGGATAAAAGAGAGCTGACAGTATCTCCAGCTCTCTCATACCGATATCAATCAAATCACTCAACTTTTTTTATAGCGGTATATGGCAGTCGCCGTTTCGTTATCATCTGCGATTTTGATCGTTTCTCTGCTGTTCCAGCGTTCTCCGGTTGTTTTCATCACTGCGCTGCTGTTCCAGCACTCTCCGGTTGTTTTCGTCGCTGCGCTGCTGCTCCAAGGTTCTCCGGTTGTTTTCGTCACTGCGCTGCTGTTCAAGGACTCTCCGGTTGTTTTCGTCACGGCGCTGCTGTTCAAGATTATTCCTCTGGTCGTGCCTGCGGTACTCGGTATCACGGAAACTCCTTATCTCATCCAGACGATGTCTTCTGATTCTGGACGGAAGATGCTTTGCCTTGATAAAAGTCCAGGGCCCGCGGTAATTCGAAGAACGATACCAGGATCCGTTCTGGTTTAAATAATAGCGGTTATCATAGAAGACGATATCATAAGGGCTCCCTACTGCTACTGAAAACCCTTTTTCGGGCAGCATGATAAAGCTTGGACGCGACTCAAGTACAAAAGAGTGCCCATCCCGTGCGTTGATTAGAACACTTACTGCCCCTTTAGCCTCGGTAGCGGGATTACCGAGAAGCATTCCTGCGACACCTGCAGCAAGCCAGATGGATTTTTTCATCGTTATTCTCCTGGTTAACATGTTGTTCAGAGTGATGAGAATACCGGTCTGCTGCCAACGTCCGACAACATGCAAGTACTACACCGTTTGTTCCGGTTTATCCGGGTTTATAAAAAAGCTGACATTCCTCTGTTTTTATTTCCAGCTCCTGAATTCCCTCTTGAGCTGCATAAAAACAGATCTATCTGTCCGACATCGGATGGCGGTTGTCATTTATATGCGACGACCTTGAATGACACGAATCAGAATGACCACGATAGCTATGACCAGAAGGGCATGAATAAGTCCTCCCATCGTATATGAAGTGACAAGGCCAAGAAGCCAGAGGACAACAAGTATGATTGCGATGGTTTCGAGCATGCTGCTTCTCCGTTTGATTAAAAAAATCTTTTTTTGCTGCTGCAAACATCTATTCCCTTACACTCGAGATACTTTCTTATGAACACTTTAATAAACAAAGCCTATAAACAAAAAGTTCATTGCTCAAGAGCAGTTTTAAATAATAGATCGCTCCTGACATTGCCTGCTTCAAACTGAATTCTTCAATGAGAAGATCACGCAAAACCGGTTGACCATTTTTTATATCTTTATAAAGTAAAGCTATAAAAGCGCATTAAAAATAATGATGCGGCATAATGGCTTCTTGAATCATATGGCCAAGCTTCAGTGACTTCAAGCTACCTAAGGTGGTATATTGAAGATTGACAAGACTGAAACAAATGAGTGACGGGAAAACAGGGAAGAGTAACTTCGGATGCGAAACGGCTCTCCTTTAGCCGGATCAAGACATGGCCAGGCACCAGAATACAAAAGTGAAGGGCAGGGTTCACATGATGCAATTCTGGAATCAATGAGTTCAGGCAGGTAGCCGTGAAACTGGATTAGATTCCAAGAAAAGAGGCGAGAGATTTCTTGTACTCCAGAAACGCTTCATGACCTTCCGGCGTTATCCTGTAAATGGTTTGCGGCTTGCGGGACTGAATATCCTTGTCGCAACTGATATATTCTGCTGACTCAAGAATCTGCATGTGAACGCTTAAATTTCCGTCTGTTGTCCTGATCTGCTGCTTGATTTCCACAAAGCAGGCCTGACCAACTGAATCAAGATAGGAAAGGGCTGCAAACCGTATTCTTGAATGAATAACTTTATCAAGCAACTGATGGTTAAAACCGGGATGCGCTCCACTGGCGGCAGGACGACCAATTGATTTTTTCCTTCTGGCCTGAATCAAACTGGCCTTAAGCGCTTTATGCTCTCGCTCAACCTGCTTTTGCATACTGATGTCCGACAACACGGCACGGCACTCCTGCCCATCATTACTGAGGGTAGCATCAATGCGAACCGTACAGGGATGCAACACTTCGGCATTGCGGGATAAGAAAGGATCTGCAGAAGAAAAAGTTTCATCTATCAAAATTATAACCTCGCAGGAACTGTGATCGCTGGTACTGAATACCCGCTCAAGCATCGCATTAAAAACCGGAAGGTCATCAGCAGCAATAAACCGTCCTAAACGATCGCCCATCAAGTGGGATCGATCGACACCAAGCAGCTTTGATGCGCTCAGATTTACCTTGCGTATGGTCCCCTCCCTGTCGAACGTCAGATAGCCAAGGGGCGCAAAGTCATAAAGCTCGGTGTAGCAATCCAGACTCTCCTCCAGCTCTGTCCTTGCCTGAAGCAGTTCATCCTGCTGCATTTCAAGCTCAATCCGGTAAACTGCCAGTTCATGGATAACCTTCTGCATTTCATCAGGAGAAGGGGAAAAATCTTTATATCGCTCTTTTTTTGCATTGAGTTGTGCTTCAGCCTGTCTGCGTAATACCTCTAAATCCGCCAAAGGTGCTCTTTTCCTTGTCATGAAGGGTCTTCCTGCTTTATGCAAGTGTCCGGACGGGACCGGAAAGATTTTATATCGACAAATGTCATGTAAACCTGATAAGGCGCGGCCATTCCTGACCGGAACCATGGCAGCGCGTTTATCCTGATCCAGCGGCAGTGATTGTGTCCGGGCTGAAAAACGCCGATGACAACCCCTCTTACGGGTTGGGCTGTACGCAACACAATAAACGCAGGATGCTCTTCGAACGGAAAATCGGAACCATCCTCCCGAACAAGTTTCCAGCGAAGTTCGGCAGATGTTTTGCCCTGCATCTCATCTCGGGAAAACTCTAAAATACGTTCTGCCTCCCGATTTGCCATAAGAATTCTTCCTGCAGAATCCAGGAGCAGGGCGCCATCGGGTATTGCTTCAAACAAAAAACGAAAACGATCTTCACTCTCTTTCTGAGCCGCCTCAGCCTCTTTACGGGCGGTGTTATCTCTGGCAACAGTGATAACACCGATCATTTCACCGCTCACACTTCTCAAAGGCTTTGCTATAAGGTCATAAAACCGGGAACTGCCATTTGGCCGTGTAATCATCAAATTGCTGTGTACGCTCTCCCCAGTTGTAAAGACTTTTCGTTTGACGTCCATCAGTTCCGCTGCGTTCTGCATCCCAGGCAGTTCATCATCCCGCCTTCCGATTGAAGCTGAAGCATGGAACTCATGATGAGGATCGTAGAACCAGAGATAACGGAACGCCTTGTCAACAGCAGCAACAATGATACCCGAACTTTCAATTGCAGCCTGAAGACGCTCTTCGCTCTCCCGGAGGTTCTCTTCAAGCTTTTTTGCAACACTGATATCACTGAAGGTTATCACCAGACCGACTATCCGGTTTTCCTGGGTTCGGTATGGCATGATCTTCACGCTGAACCAGCGCCCATTACTGGCTGAAACCTGTTTTTCACTGAACACAAGAGTATGAAGAACCTCCCTCGCATCATCAGCCAAAGCAGGATAATGCAAATCGGTCACAATATCGGTTATGGGGCGCCCTACATCACTGGCAATCAGTTTGATAATAGAGGCCGTCCGTGTAGTAAAACGGCGGATGTTGAGCGCGTCATCAAGAAACAGTGTTGCAATATCCGTGCTGTTCAGCAGGTTTTTCATGTCATTGTTTGCCTGTGACAGGTCACTCACCTTCGACTGCAGTTCGTGATTAACCGTCTGCAGCTCTTCGTTCATGGACTGCATCTCCTCCTTGGAAGTGGTCAGTTCCTCATTGGTGCTCTGTAATTCTTCGTTAGCCGACTGCATCTCTTCATTGGTTGATTTAAGCTCTTCCTGTGAAGTCTGCATCTCCTCACGGATACTCAGGATCTCATCCCGTGCCTGACTCAGCTCCTGCTCAAGCAGTACCAGCCGGTTTCCCCCTGTATCAGCAGAGAGTGCCGGATCCAGTACTGTTCCTCCATCAACCCTTTCAAAATCGGCAAACACAATCAAAACCAGACCCCGTAATGCATCAGGCTTTTCAAGCAACCTGACAGTCAGATTGACGACCTGGGTCTCTCCATTCAACGTGACACTCAATCCTTTTTTTGTGACAGCTCCTTTTTGACGGAGTGCATTCCCGAACATGAGATTCAGTTCATATCGAAGCCCTTCGCGAGCCATGGCAAAAATATTCCAGTTGGCCTTTCCTGCCGCAGGCTCAAGATACTTGCCTGTATGACCGCTGATATAGATGATATCCCCTTTGTCAGTGGTCAGCACTGCGGAAGGTGTATAATGCTCAAGGAGAAGCTGATCAGTCATGGACTGCAGGTTGATTGCAGAGGTTTTTGATTGCGGCTGATCGGCCGGAACATCCTGAAGCACAGGCAAAGAATGGGTAAATGAAAAGGGTAAGGCAAGGGGCTCCGGACGAACTCCGTGGTGGAGTTTGCTGAAAAGCCGTGTTTTACCATCAAGCGACTTGAAAAGATGGGTAAATGAGCCCAGACTCTCGGCACTCCCCAGAAAAAGAATGCCTCCGGGATTAAGACTGTAATGGAAAAGCGGAATAAGCTTTTTCTGCAGTTCAGGCTCCATATAAATAAGCAGGTTCCGGCAAATCAGTATGTCAAGCTTGGTAAAGGGAGGATCCATGATCACATTCTGGGGCGCAAAGACTACCATTTCACGGATCTCCCGCGATATCCTGTAGCCATTATCGTCACGCTCAAAGAACCGCCGCAGCCTTTCCTGTGAGACTTCTGTTGCAATATTGAAGGGGAAGCATCCTGCACGGGCTTTGTCGATGGCATCTTTATCCAGGTCGGTTGCAAATATCTGCAATCTGAAATTCCCGGTAGGCTTAACCGATTCGATTGTCTCCTTGAATATGATTGCAAGTGAGTAGGCCTCCTCACCAGAGGAACAGCCAACCACCCAGGCCCTCATGACACCTCCGACAGACCTGGCTGCAAGCAGGGATGGAATTGCCTTCAGTTTCAAAGCTTCCCACACAGCCGGATCGCGGAAAAAACTTGTTACTCCTATCAGAAGTTCTTTGAAAAGCAGATTGGTCTCATGGGGGTTTTCCTGCAGAAAGCGGACATAGTCAGCTATTTTTTCAATCTGATGAATACCCATACGTCGCTCAATCCGGCGGTAGATCGTGCTTTTTTTATAGAGCGAAAAATCCTGGCCGGTATGGGTACGCAACAGTATCACCACTTTTTCCAGACCGCTTAACGCTCTCTCTTCCAGCGGAAGATCCTGTTTGACTGCTGAAGAAAAATGTTTGAGATAAGAAAGGATTTTGGCGGGAAGTTCTTCGACTGGAGCGATAATGTCTGCCTGACAGGCATCTATCGCACTGCGCGGCATACCATCAAACTTGGCTGATGAGGGATCCTGTACAAATATTCCGCCGCCTTTTTCTTTGATGGCGCGCAAACCAAGACTCCCGTCGGAACCCATGCCTGAAAGAATAACACCGATGCTTTGCTGCTGCAGATCGTCGGCAAGCGAGTGAAAAAAATAATCAATGGGGAGACGCAGCCCCCGGGGCTCTACAGGATCCAGTAAATGCAGTATTCCATGCAGCAGAGACATATCCTTGTTCGGAGGAATGACATAGACATGATCCGGCTCAATTCGGAGGCGATCACTGACCTGAACAACAGGTATGGCGGTAACCCGCTGCAACAACTCCACCATAATCCCCTTATGGGTCGGATCAAGATGCTGCACAATCACAAAAGCGATACCACACTCTGCCGGAACATTTTTCAGGAAAATTTCCAGTGCTTCCAATCCTCCGGCTGATGCACCAATACCGACGACAGGGAAATACGTTTCCCCTGTTTCAAGAGATGAAGTGCCTTCAATCTTTTTTGTTTTATGGCTGCTGGGTAACTCTTTCTTCATCATGGCACTCTGTTTTTTGCTGGTATTGGACATGTATACAGTTTATGCTCTTTATTATGTTGTCAATCGCATCGGAATCAAGCCTGAAAACCCTGTCCTCTCATCATCCGGCAACATCGTTTTACCATGAGTACGCATGAAAAATAAGCAACATTAATCCATATTGTGCCTGGTTCCCGACGCTTGGCATATGACAGAATACACTCAAACACAAACACTTCAAGATATAAACTATCCAGACAAAAGAACTGGTTAAATTAGTCTCCGTTATAGCATCAAGCTCCAGGAAAGGCCTCCGTGTCAAGCAGGTCACGCACCTTGCAGGCAAGCTCAATCCGGCGGAAGGGTTTTCCAAGAAAATTGACACTTTGAACCAGTACTTCATGTTGCGCAAAAGCGTCAGCCGAATATCCGGATATGAATAAAAGTTTCAGTCCCGGATGCCTCTTTATGATTTCCAGAGAAAGATCCCATCCGTTCATACCGGGCATGATCATATCGGTAACGAGCATATGAATGATATCGGAATACTCGGCGGCGAGTACAATTGCAGCTGAAGATGATGATGCCGCCAGAACCTTGTAGCCGAAACTTTCAAGAAATTTCCCGGTAATTTCCCTTACAGAATCATCATCTTCCACGAGAAGGATGGTTTCATCACCACGGGGAGCCTCAAGCGGCTCTGTTTCTGAACCCCTTCTAACGGCCTCATCTTTGCTGCGGGGCAAATAGATTTCAAATGTCGTCTCTTCCCCTTCCTGGCTGAACACTTCAATAAATCCCTTATTCTGACTGACTATACCGTATACCGTCGCAAGACCGATTCCATTGCTCTCTACCTTGGGCTTGGTTGAAAAGAAAGGCTCGAATATAGAGCCGATTGTCTGTTTGTCAATACCCCGACCGTTATCGTGAACCACCAACTGTACATAATCGCCGGGAAGAGATTCGGGGTGGCTCCGGCTATATGATGCATCCACAACGACATTGCGGGTTTCAATGGACAGTACACCGGCACCCTGAATAGCATCCCGGGAGTTTACTGCAAGGTTGGCTATGATCTGGTCAACTTGTGAAGGATCTATCTTCACCGGCCAGAGATCCGTACCGGGTGTAAATACAAGTTCAATATCCTCGCCGATCAGATGCCTGAGCATGTTCAGCATTTCTGCGACCGCCACATTGCAATCGAGCACTCTGGGCTCAACGGTCTGCTGCCGTGCAAAGACGAGCAACTGATAAGGCAGTCCTGCGGCTTTAAGTACTGACATCCGAAGAGTGGCAAGTTTTTCCCTTATGCCGCTGTTCACTCCTTCAGCTTCGATCAAAAGGTCAATCTCACCAAGCATTATTTGCAGCATATTGTTAAAGTCGTGGGCCACTCCGCCAGCCAGCCTGCCGATTGATTCCATCTTCTGAACCTGAATTAAACGTAACTGAAGCTCTGCATTTTCTCGCTCGACCTGCTTCTCGCGGCTTATATCCGAAACGACAGTCCGGCATTCCTGGCCGTCACTGCTGGCGACAGCATCAATACGAACAATACGATCAGGTACAGCAACTTCTTTCAGCGACAAAGAAAGATCAGGCTGAAGTTGAGGATTTTCATCGTTGCGGAGCATAACTTCGCAGGATCTGTTACCACTGCTGCTGAAGACACTCTCAAGTAATGCATTAAAAACCGGAAGCTCATCAGCCGCAACATATCTCCCGAAACGATCACCGATTAATTCGGAACGATCCACTCCGATCAGCTTCGTCCCCGTAAGGTTGACCTGGAGTATCGTACCGTCCCGCGCCAACGTCAAATATCCAAGTGGAGCAAAGTCATAAAGCTCGGTAAATCGTTCCAGACCCTCCTCAAGCTCCTCCCTCGACTGAAGCAGCTCCTCCTGCTGCATTTCAAGTTCGATCTGGTGAACCGCCAGTTCATGGATAATTCGCTGCATTTCATTTTGTGAAACGGATATATCAGGAATTTTTTTCTCTCTTGTTTTGAGGCGTGCTTCGGCCTTTGGACGCAAATCCGTAAAATCCGTAAAAAGGTTTCTGTTTTTTTTCATGAAGGGCGGTCCTGATTATATACAACTTCACGGCCGGGCCGGAAAGTAATGATTTCGATAAATGTTGAATAAGCCTGATGTGGTGCAAACAGATCAATCAATCTGATTTTTCCACAATCAGTGTGTTGCAATTCCGGCAGCCAGTCTGATGGTTTTCTTCATTTTTCTGCTCCGGATGATCCGGCTTAATAAAAAATCTATCATAAACGAAGCCCTTCAGCCAAATACTTCGCTGTACAGTCACTTCCTGGCGCATAAATCCGACAGTCCTGAACAAATACAATACTTGAAATACTACTATCAAAATAACCTGGATACTGTATATAAATTCATCAGTTGCGCAGAAAGCAACGAAAACATTAAAAGGCAGAAGAGATGCAATGATTTTGATCCTGTTGGTTACGACGAATTCTTTTTTATTGCAATAAACTTTTCTTTCATTGCTCATGTTACAGGAACTTTAACAAACAAAGCTATAAGTCAAATAGTTCATCTTTAATGCATTTTTCAGGTCACAGATGGCGAATCACCTTCATCATCAACATACGACGTGATATTTTACTGAATAACAGAAATAATCTAAATAAATTATTTCTTTATAAAATAAAGCGTATCATTAAATGAAAAGGGATTATGTCTTTTTTACTACAATCAACAAATTTTAACTATGGAGAACACAATGAAAAGAATGCTTTCACTACTTGCTCTTTTAACTGTTGCAGCTTTTGCAAGCGCACCAGTTCATGCAGCAAGTCACTACGTGAGTGGTATGGGTGGTGTTTCGAGGATGAACAATATGACCCCCGAAGACGCCTATCAGGGTGTCGGCGGCAACAACAGCTCAAATCTTGACCTTGGCTCAGGTGTTAATGTCCTTGGTGCAGTCGGCTGTGACTATGGAAACTACAGGCTGGAAGCTGAGGTCGGTTATCAGCAGAATAAACTGAAATCAGGTGTTGATTACATGGACGGTGTCGTCCAGTATCATCCTCTTGAGGGTTCCCGCTATGACATGAGGGGAGATGTTTCCGCGCTGTCGCTCATGGGTAACGGTTACTACGACTTCAACCTTGGCGGAGGCATCGACCTCTATGCAACCGCAGGTGTCGGCGTGGCGCAGGTGTCGTTTCACGATGTAAATTTCTCAAATAATTACGACGCAACGAATAATGTCTTGTTTAACAACCCTAATCCGGGATATAACGATCACGAAACCACGATTGCCTATCAGGTTGGTGCGGGCCTTGCTTTTCCTGTTACCGATAGAATCAAGCTTGATCTCCGCTACCGGTACTTCGCTACAACGGACTTTACCTATTCCAACAACTCGTTTGACGCTTCAAGCAGCAGCAGCACGCCGGCAGCTTCCGGGATAAACAACAATATTGTCAGTCACAGTGCTCTGCTTGGTCTGAGGGTAGAATTCTAAACAACATGTTAATCAGGTAATAAGGAGGATCTGCTCCACTTGTTACCTGCTCTTATCTTTATGAAAAAACAATAAACAAAGGGAGGGAAAATGAAAACCATTACACCGTTAATGAAAAGTCTGTTTATTCCGACCATGCTTATTCTTGGAGCCTGTTGCTGTGGAGAAGAAGCTGTCGTAGCACCCGCACCTCCACCACCGCCTCCGGTTCAGATTGTTGTGCCTGGTCTCGGTGATGTTTTCTATGACTTTGATAAATCAGATCTCCGTTCGGATGCTGTTGAGCAACTGAAGACAAATGCCAACTGGATACAGACAAATTCAGCAAACAATGTAATCATCGAAGGCCACTGCGATGAAAGGGGTACAAGCGAGTATAATCTTGCTCTTGGTGAGCGTCGTGCCAACAGCGCAAAAGATTACATCGTCAATCTTGGTGTTGCTCCCGTCCGTATGAAAACAGTCAGCTATGGCGAGGAAAAGCCATTTGCTGCCGGCAGTACTGAAGAGGCCTGGGCTCAGAACAGAAGGGCTCACTTTGTCGCTGAATAAACAATGGTTTATTGCAAATAAAAAAAGGGGTCGGCCATATAAGCCAACCCTTTTTTTATTTCTGCAATTAAGCGGTTTATCAGGGTAGCTCCAAGCGCTGCAAGTACTATTGCATACCTGAAAAAATATGGCTTGATGATCTTGAAGAGCAATGATGATCCGGAACTGTCTGGAGAGAATTCTCTCCAGGTGGATCTCCTTGGAGCAAGTTTTGATACTTACCTTTCAACCTTTGAAGCACGGGTGAAGCGGATCACTTCTGAGGCTTTGTTGAGTGACTGTCTGGACTCCTCGACATCTGGCCGACTGTCGGCGAATTTGACGAGGTCAGCCTGTTTGAGGAGGTTCATAATGCTTTCAAAACCTGCAACACCAAGCTTCTTAAGGTCACGCTCTATCTCTTGTGTTACGGCCTCAAGTGCGCTGATACGGTAGTGGTTTTCAAGAAAGGTGCGCATGATATTGCTGAGCTCTTCGTAACATTCGTGCGGTGGCATTCCTGCTGAAAGACTTGAACCAAGTTTACGGAGCTTTCGCTGGGCAACATGACCGGAATCGACATCTTCAGCGCTGTTGCGCACAGTGCGTTTGAGCAGAAAAAGCAGCAGGAGAACCAATCCGGCAGCACCTGACACTCCAAAAATAACAATCAACATCAAAAGAAAAGGAATAGAAGCTTTCAGAGGAGGTTTTATAGGCCTCAGATCGCGCATGGAGGAATCGGTTAGCGCCTGGACAAAAACAGAGGCGGATGGCGTATAGGCTACCTTTTTTGTTATCCTTCCTTCGACATCGCGAAGCACCAGCATAAATGGTGGAAGGAGTTGCCGTCCGTTGCCAAACACGGCATATTCAAGCTCGAACACCTCATTACCGGGGCCGGAGGGCAATAGTGAAGAGGAGTGTTTTCGGCTTATAAGCTCAAAAGAATGTTCCGAAAGAGTATCGCTCCTGTTGAGCCCCTCAATTGCAGCAACCTCTCTTTCCAAATGATATACAGTAACCATACAGCGAATACGGTCACCGACAAGAACGCTGTCAGGTTGAACGTTCACTGTTATTTCAGGATGCTCACCTTCCTCTTTCGCAGAAAGTGAGGGAGACGCGACCATCGGGAAGACAAGAAGCAGCAGAGCGAGAAACTGCTTGAGGAACCCGGATCTGTACCATTCAGACCTTGCGTTCACGATACCGGAAAAAAGAGTTCAATTCACCAATAAATGAGCGATCAGTATCAAGAAATACCGAATCAATACGCATACGCCGAAGCCTCTGACGAAGCTCCTCATGTTGTTTCGACTGTTCTTTCCGATATCGCTCGATGTCGCGATGGCTATATGCATCAACAGTAAGCTGCAGGCCGGTTTCAGGGTCTTCGAGGTCAAGCAGGCTGCTTAATGGCAGTGCTTTGTCGAGCGGATCACTGATATGCACAAGTATAAAATCGTGACGGGTATTAAGCAGCTTCATCCCTTTTTCATAGTCGCTGTCTACCAGATCCGTCAAAAGAAAAATGATTTCCTGCCGCTTTCGTGTATAACGGATAAAAGAGAGTGCGGCGTTGATATTGGTGGTGCGACTCTGGGGTTTCAGACGAAAGAGTTCCTCAAGAATCACCAGTATATGATGGCGGCCTTTTCGGGGTGGAATATAGGTTTCAATACGATCAGTAAAAACCAGAAGTCCGACCTTGTCGTTATTCTGCAGGGCACTGAAGGCAAGCACTGCACTAACTTCAAGTGCAAGATCTTTTTTGCTGCGCTCCCGGCTGCCGAACAGCATTGATGCTGATGCGTCAACAACAAGCAGCAGACTGCGTTCCCGCTCTTCGGTAAAGAGTTTGACATACAAGTCGTGCTTTCGGGCTGAAGTATTCCATTCAATAGATCGCACATCATCCCCGTACTGGTATTCCCGGACATTACTGAACTCGATGCCTTTCCCCTTGAATGATGAGTGGTATTCGCCACTGAACAGCTCGCTGGCCATGCGCTTCGAACGTATTTCAACCCGTCTTATGACGTTCTGGAGCTCCTTTAGATACTCTTCACTTTTTTCCACTGTTCTTGCCTCTCTCATGTCCTGTCCCCTATGGTTATGGAACCTGCACATGCTGCAGAATCTGGCGGATAATGTCGTCCGGCTTGATGTTGTCTGCCTCGGCTTCATACCCCGGCCTTATACGATGGCGCAAGGTATCATAAGCGATAGCTTTGACATCCTCCGGGGTTATATATGCCCGATGTTGCAGGAAAGCATGGGCTTTAGCTGCAAGAAGAAGAAATATAGAGGCCCTGGGAGATGCACCATACTCGATCATTGCTTCCAGCTCCACCATACCATACTGTGCCGGGTTCCTTGAAGCAACAACAAGATCAACAATATAACGTTGAACTCTTGGATCAACATAAATACGCTCTATCAGAGCCCTTGCCTTTGAAATTTCATCCCACTCCACAACCGGCATGACCGGTAATTCACTGCAGGTGGTAGCTGATTGCAGCATGATATCCAGCTCTTCTTCATATGAGGGATAATCGACGATAACCTTCATCATAAACCGGTCTACCTGGGCTTCGGGCAGAATGTATGTACCTTCATGTTCGATGGGATTCTGCGTAGCAAGTACCATAAAGGGCTCTTGCAGAGGAAATGTCTGGCTGCCGATCGTTACCTGACGTTCCTGCATGGCCTCAAGAAGCGCAGATTGTACCTTTGCAGGTGAACGGTTGATTTCGTCAGCAAGAATAACATTTGCAAAAACCGGTCCCTTGCGGGGATAGAACTCCATATCTTTTGGATTATAGATCATGGTGCCTACGAGATCAGCCGGCAACATATCAGGAGTAAACTGGATACGCTGAAATTTCAGGTTCAGTGCGGCGGCAAACGTTTTGATAATGAGGGTCTTGGCAAGTCCTGGAACACCCTCAAGCAGAATATGGCCGTTAACCAGCATGGCAATAAAGATTCTCCCGATCACTTCATGCTGGCCTATAATACGTTGTGAAAGCTGTTCCCTCGCTTTTTCGATAAAGCGGGAGGCCTCCGTTATCTGCACTCCAAGCTCTTCAAGTTCTACTGCATGCTGCATGGTGCTCCCGCTCTTAAACTTTTTTTCCCGGAAATTTTCTTGTACGTTTCCTGCGCATATTGTAAAGCATCAGAAAAAATACTTTGCTCAGCATTAACCGAAGCTGTGCCCCCTGCGTTCCTTAAGAATTTTTGTAGACTCCTTTTAAACCAAGGATGAGCAATATACCCCCGGCAATCAACGCTGGCCATGAATACAAATCAGGGATGTATTGAATGCTGTTAAGAATCCCGTATTCGGGTGCAAGAAGCAGAATCAAGTCAGCGCCGGTCAGCACTAAAAGCAGATGAAGTATGCTTACTTTGACGCGTGGTTTGCTCTTGTTGCCGGGATTGTTAGCTTTGCCCATAGATCTTCTGAAAAATTTTTACCATGAATATATTAGGCATAGAAACCAGTTGCGACGAAACATCAGGAGCCGTGCTTTGCAGCGGACGGGTATGCTCCAATGTTGTCAGCTCGCAACGATGTCACGCCTCTTTTGGCGGCGTTGTGCCGGAATTGGCTTCGCGTGAACACGAACGGCTTATCGTTTCAATTGTGGATGCTGCCGTAACTGAAGCCAATATAACAAAAAATGATCTTGATGTCATAGCCGCTACTGCCGGCCCGGGTTTGATCGGCGCCGTTATGGTCGGTCTCTGTTTTGCTCAGGGTATGGCCTATGCGCTCGGAATCCCTTTTGTACCGGTAAATCACATCGAAGCGCATATTTTCTCACCCTTTATTGATGCCGGTGGCTCACATCCTTCACCTGACGGCGCATTTGTTTCGCTGACTGTTTCCGGCGGCCATACCCTCATCTCTGTTGTTACGACTGATCTCTCCTACACGGTAATCGGCCGGACGCTTGACGATGCCGCCGGAGAGGCGTTCGACAAGACCGGCAAAATGCTTGGCCTGCCCTACCCTGCCGGCCCTGTGATTGATAAACTGTCGGAAAAAGGAGACCCGGCCTTCCACCGGTTTCCTCGGGCACTCACATCGCACTCGCAAACAAGCAGAAACTACCATGGAAATTTTGATTTCAGCTTTTCAGGCCTGAAAACCTCTGTACTTACCTGGCTGCAGAAGCAGACTCCGGCGTTCATTGAGAACCATTTGCCGGATATTGCCGCATCAATACAGGGCGCCATCGTCAGTGTACTGGTCGAAAAAACCATTGCAGCTGCACATAGCCGGAACATCAAGGCAGTTTCAATTGCCGGGGGGGTCAGTGCCAATTCGGCATTGAGAAAAGCCATGAAAACCGCTTGCGACAATGAGGGCATAACCCTGTATGTTCCCAACGCCATCTACTCAACCGACAATGCTGCCATGATTGCAACACTGGCAGGGCTTAAAATCTCTCGGGGCATGAGAGCTGAACAAAGCTACAACGTCGCGCCTTACGCGAGCTTTCCCACCGGCAGAAGGAAGGCATGATTGAAATAGTTCCATAAATACATTACATTATTGCTCACCAAAAAGCTGTTACGTTTTTTTTAATATCACGACAATACTATGCACAATACTATACAGTCACTGCTCCTCTTCGCTCCTCCAGTTGCCGGCCAGACACAGCCAAATCCGTTGATTCAAATTGTTCCGCTGATACTTATCTTTGTGGTCTTTTACTTCTTTATGATCCGCCCGCAGCAGAAAAAACAGAAGGACCGGGAAAAAGTGCTCGACAGCTTGAAAAGAGGCGACAAGGTGGTCACCATAGGTGGTGCTCATGGTACCGTTGCCGGAATTGATACGGAGAAAAAAACCGTTCTTGTCCAGGTAAGTGAGACCACAAAAATCAAGTTTGACCGCACCGCCATTGCAAATATAGAAAAACAGGAAACGAGCGATAAACTCTCGACCAAGGAATGAGAAGTCTAATGGAACCAACAGCAGCAAAATTGGTCCTGGAAAACGGATCTGTCTATAACGGGACAGCATTCGGCCATATCGGTGAAGTAACCGGAGAAGTGGTTTTCAACACCTCGCATACCGGATATCAGGAAATTCTCACTGACCCTTCATATGCCGGCCAGATGGTAATGATGACCTATCCGCTGATGGGAAACTATGGCATCAATCCTGACGATAACGAATCCGGAAAAATATGGGCATCGGCCTTCATCGTCCACGAAGTATCGCGCATCCACAGTAACTACGAAGCCTCCGAAAGTCTGGACTCTTGTCTCAAGAGATCAGGGGTCATGGGCCTTGCCGGTATCGATACCCGTAAACTTGTTCGCGAGATCCGTGAAAAAGGGGCGATGAGAGGCGTTATTTCCGCTCTTGAGACAGACGATGAAGAGCTTAGAACAAAGGCCCTTCAGAGCCCGGAAATGACTGGCCGCGACCTGGTCAAAACCGTTACCGTCAGCGAAAACTATACCATAGACAAGGTAAATGCCCGCTATCATGTTGCAGCATTCGACTACGGCATTAAAACCAACATCCTGCGTATGTTGCAGAATGCAGGATGCCGCATAACCGTCCTTAAAGCTGGAACACCGGCTGAAGAGCTCATTGCACTCAACCCTGACGGGGTATTTCTTTCGAATGGGCCAGGCGACCCGTCGGCAGTCGATTATGCAATCGAGACCATCAAAAAACTTGTTGACTATAACCGCACAACAAGATCGTTGCCCATCTTCGGTATCTGCCTTGGCCACCAGCTTCTTTCACTGGCTTTCGGCGCAGAAACCTACAAACTGAAATTTGGTCATCACGGCAGCAATCACCCTGTTAAAAACCTTGCAAGCAAGCAGATAGAGATCACATCACAAAACCACGGCTTTTCGGTAAACATGGAGTCACTTCCCGACGATCTTGAAATGACCCATCTCAATCTCTACGACAATACCGTTGAGGGGGTAAAGCACAAAACGCTGCCTTGTTTTTCAGTGCAGTATCACCCAGAAGCTGCGCCGGGACCACACGACTCGCATTACCTCTTTGAAGAGTTCACCTCATTGATGGATGATGCAAAAAACTGACTGCAAAGGATCTCTTTAACTATTCAAACCATTTTCTGAAGAGATGAAAAAAAGATTATTCACACCAGGCCCAACCCCTGTGCCCGAAAATGTCATGCTTCGCATGGCGGCTCCGATTATCCATCACAGGAACCCTGAGTTCATGGAGATTCTGACCAGGGTTCACGAAGATCTCAAGTATCTGTTCAGAACGACCCAGCCTGTTGTTGTTCTCAGTTGCTCTGGAACCGGAGGCATGGAAGCTGCGATTTCAAGCATCTTCAAACAGGGTGACAAGGTCATCACTGTCAATGCCGGGAAATTTGGCGAACGCTGGGGATCGCTGGTACGCATCTTCACCGGCAACTGCATTGAGGAAAAAGTGGAGTGGGGTTCGGCCATTCAACCTGAAAGACTTGCAGAACTCCTTAAAGAACACCCTGATGCAAAAGGTGTCTGTCTGACCCATTCGGAAACATCGACAGGTACTGCTGCCGATATCGAAACTCTCAGCAAACTTATCCGCGAACAGTCAGATGCACTTGTGCTTGTTGACGGCATTACTGCGGTCGGGGCTCACGAGTTCCATTTTGACGACTGGGGCGTCGATATCTGCATCACCGGCTCACAGAAAGGGCTTATGATGCCACCTGGCCTTGCTCTGGTAGCCATTTCAGAAAGGGCTCAGGATATCATTAACAACCAGAAGGGGGTGCCTCAGTTCTACCTCAGTCTTAAAAAAGCGCTGAAGGCCCATGACGGTGACGATACCCCTTTCACTCCGGCTGTTTCACTCGTGATCGGGCTGGACGAGGCGCTGCAGATGATAAAGGATGAAGGCATTGAGAACATATGGAAACGGCATGAAAGCCTGGCAAGTGCCTGCCGTCAGGGATGCAACGCTCTGGGCATGAAGCTGTTCAGCAACTCTCCGTCGTTTGCAGTTACTCCAGTATGGCTTCCTGAAGGCGTCGTCTGGTCAGCATTCAACAAGGCACTGAAAAACAGCAACGGTATTACAGTTGCTGCCGGTCAGGATGACTTCAAAGGGAAAATTTTCCGCATTTCCCATCTTGGTTTCTACGATGAACTCGACATGCTGACTGTAATAGGCGGCCTGGAAAGGGCATTGAAAGAGATTAACTTCACTTTTGAAATCGGCGCTGGCGTCAGCGCTGTACAGAAAGCATTTCTCGGCAACTAAACACCGGGAGTGCTGTCGCATGATTCTCCTGAACACTCTCCTGCTTGTATTTGCACTCGCACCTTCAATGCAGGAGATGCTCAGGGAGTATCGTTTACAGCTCAAAGCCGATGCTCTCTATGAACGTCGCGCATACAGCGAAGCGGAGAGTGTTTTCCGGCAACTCGAAGCCCTGCCTGAACAAAAAGAGAGAGGTGATGCAAGCTTCAATCTCGCCTGCGCCCTCTATATGCAGGGAAAATATCATGACGCAGCAACACTCTTTGCCCTCAGAACAAAAACAGAGAGCAAAAACCGTGACATCAGACTGAAAGCGATATTCAATGAAGGCAATGCCCTTGCCATGAAGGCAATCGGAAGCAGCGGAAAAGCTGAAAAAATAACACTCTTCCGCCAATCGCTCAATCGCTTCAAAGCATTATTGTTAACAAATCCTGATGAGGGTGATGCAAAAATCAACTATGAAATCGTCAGACGTTATCTTGATGAACTCGAAAGATCAGAACATGCCACTGCATCAGGTTCCGGAAAAAAAAGTGATACGCCACCAACATCCGGCATCAGCCGCAATACGGCAGAGCGCCTGCTTGAGAATGCACAACAGGATGAATCAGCGCTGATGCGTCGCCTTCCCCGTACAGGAAAATCATCTGCACCGGGCAGCAAGAACAACCATGACTGGTAAGGCAGGATGCGCTCAAGTAAAAAAGTCCTGCTGGTCTTTCTACCATCAGAAAGCGGTGTTGATGGAGCCCGTTCACTCTACGATGAGAGGGAGATAACTCCTCTGTTCAGCTGGTTTAACCGTTCGCTCAGAACCATCATCAAGAAAAGCCAGTTTGCTATTCCTCCGCTCTCGCTTATGATCCTCACCTCTATCGATGTACCGGGAGTTGAACAGTCAATCTGCGACATGCGTTTCGAGGAGTTCCCTTTTAACGACACATGGGATCTTGTGGGCATCAGCGTCCAGACCGGAATGGCACGAAAGGCCTTTGACCTTGCTGACAAACTTCGCACTGCAGGAATTCCTGTTGTCCTTGGAGGCGCACATGTAACGCTCTTCACCGAATCCTGCAGACCCCATGCTGATGTTCTTGTCGTGGGTGAGGCAGATGATCTGTGGAAAGAACTGCTTACGGACCTTACCATTCAGACTCTTAAGCCACTCTACCAATCCAGTGCCTTTCCCGATCTCGGCATCTCAAGACCTGTCAGTAAAAAAACACTTGTAAAAAACCGTTACTTCACCACGAACCTGATACAAACCGGAAGAGGATGCCAGTACAGTTGTGATTTCTGCAACGTGCATCTCCTTAACGGTCACACCCTTCGAAGAAGGGCTGTTGCCGACGTTGTCAGTGAAGTCAAGCGTTTTTTGCAGCATGACCAAAGAATATTCTTTTTTGTCGACGACTCCATCAACGCAGACCCGGTTTATGCCCGGGAACTTTTCAGCCAGCTTGTTCCCCTGAAGATACGCTGGTTCGGACAAGCCACAACGACCCTCGGCCAGCAGCATGAGCTGCTTGAAACCTTTGCAAATTCCGGATGCCAGGCGCTCCTTGTTGGTATAGAAAGCATTGAAACAACAAGTAGAAACGCACATAAAAAAAACCAGAACAAGGCTGAAGAACTTGTTCGTGCCATTAAAAACATCAGAAACGCAGGTATCAGCCTCTACGGAAGTTTCATCTATGGCCTCGATGGAGATACACTTGAAACACCGGCTGCAATCCTTGAATTCATCAGCCAGACAAAGCTTGACGTCCCCGGTATCAATATTCTGCGGCCCATTCCAGGAACGCAGGTTTTCGAGCGTCTCAGAGAGGAGGGACGATTGCTCTTCAACCCTCACGATGTCACCGCGTACCGTTACTCGTTCGGTCAGGAGATGCTGTACAAACCAAAAAACATTCCGCTCGATTCCTTTATTGAAAGCTACTCAATCCTGACCCGGCAAGTGTTTACCATGAAAAATGCTATGACAAGAGGAGTTGCTGCTCCGAGAGCGAAAAGTGCCGTAATGCTGTTCAATCTTTTTTACACACATCTCTACAGCCTCTCCCGCCACGATTTACAGCATCAACTGGAAAAAAACTCACTGAAAAAACCATTTTGCCTTACGCCGAATAATTTTTAAACTGTTTATCGAAATTTCTGAACCACACCTGGCACAACAATCTAAAACTGTATCGAAAATGACCATGAAGCCATTTCTGCCTTTTTTGACCGTAGGTCTCTTTTTTCTCGGCGCATGCGGCCTTGAAAAACCACCAGCCTCACTTAAATTTCCTGATGCAAAAAGTGATGCCGCCCCAGTGGCTGCTCCTGCTGCTGCGCCCGCAACGGATGTGATTCCGGCAGACCCGAAACTGGCCGCAGGTAAAATCGTCTACGACGCAAACTGTGGCGCATGTCACGAGGCTGGAATGATGGGTGCGCCGAAACCTGGAGACGTGGCCGCATGGGCACCACGTATCGCACAGGGATTGGACGTCATGACGAAAAAATCAATCGATGGTTTTACTGGTAAAGCCGGTGTCATGCCTGCAAAAGGTGGTAACGCCAGTTTGACTGACATAGATGTGACAAACGCAGTTGCCTTCATGGCCGACAAATCAAAGGGTGAAACACCTAAAACTGCAGCACCGGCCGCAGACCCGAAACTGGCAGGAAAAACCCTCTATGACGCAAACTGTGCCTCATGTCACAATTCCGGTATGATGGGTGCTCCGAAACCTGGAGACAAGGCTGCATGGGCACCACGTATCGCACAAGGTAATGCTCTGCTTGTCAGTCATAGCATCAAGGGATTCAAAGGCAAGCTTGGAATGATGCCTGCAAAAGGAGGAATAGCGACACTTACTGACGAAGAGGTAACCACAATCGTCAACTACATGGTCGATACAGTAAAGTAAACAACCTTCTTGTTTTTATGAGCGGGAGCTGATCAGATCAGCTCCCATCGCTTATGTCCGGAAACCATAATTGTCTATAAATAATCTGTCGGGATATAGGATTGTTTACAGTAAATTTGAATCAGTACAATTTTTTTTAAAAAACACATCATCCCAACCTTATTAAACAGGAGAATTCTCTATGTCTCGTTTTCTTTCAGCAGCCCTATGCGCACTTTTTGTTTTTTCCATGAGCTCCTCCGATGCAAATGCAGCCTATAATGCCGCAGCAGGCAAAACTGTCTACGACTCCAACTGTTCAACCTGTCACAAAGCCGGTCTCATGGGAGCGCCAAAACTTGGCGACAAGGCTACATGGGCACCACGGATTGCTCAGGGTATGCCTCTTCTGGTCAGCCGCTCTATCAAAGGCTTCACAGGCAAAAAAGGAATGATGCCTGCAAAAGGCGGCAATACAAAGCTTACTGACGCCCAGATCGGCAATAGTGTTGCTTATATGGTCGAGCAGAGCAAGTAAGCTCGTTTACTTTTTTTATCGCTTGAAAGGCGGGACACTCTCCCGCCTTTTCTTTTTTCTCCTGCGATTCGAGAACTTTCAACCCGATCGTAATGCATGACTCCCAATACCTTGGTTATGCCGCTGGCATTATTACCACCCTGGCGTTTCTTCCCCAGGTATTCAGAATCATCAGAACCAGAAAGACCCGCGACATCAGCCTCTTATGGGCATTTGCCATGAATACCGGTATTATACTCTGGCTTTTTTATGGCATTGCAAAAAACGACCTGCCCATGATTGCTGCCAACAGCATCTCATTGGTTCTGCTTATGATAATACTTTACTGCAAGCTGCGCTTCAGATAGAGGGGAAACCCAGCCTGCCTGATGGAAATTCGTCTGAAAAATTGTACATATCCTGTATAGTCGATTTGTACACCAAACTCAATTTTGTAATGTCCCATCTTCGTATTGGCTTTGTCGGAACCGGAAGAATTGCCCGTGCCCTTATTGCTGGTCTCAGTAAGAGAGAGCGCACTGTTATTTCCGGATTTGACAAGGAGCCGATTGCTCTTGCCGCTATTTCTGCCGATTACCCGGTTCTGCCCTGCCTCACGATTGAAGAGGTTGCCCGGACAGCACAAGTCATTATCCTTGCCGTCAAACCTTATCAGATTGAAGAGGTACTCGGGGAACTGAATCCCTCACTCAGCAGTGATCACCTGCTTATCAGCGTTGCTGCCGGAATTTCTTCGGACTTTATCCGTAAAAACTCAAAAGAGAGTATGAGGGTTATCAGGGTCATGCCCAATACCCCGGCATTTGTCGGTGAAGGAATGACGGCCATGTGCCGGGGCAAAATGGCTTCTGATGAGGACATTCTTCTTGCATCCAACCTTTTCAGTTCCATTGGCCGGGTAGCCATTCTCGACGAAGTGCAGATGGATGCGGCAACAGCCCTGTCAGGCAGCGGCCCAGCTTATATGTTCCATATTCTTGACTCTCTGGCCGAGGGTGGAGTGCAGTGCGGCCTTTCACGCGATGAAGCCCTGCTCCTCGGAGCGCAAACCATGATAGGAGCAGCAAGAATGGTGCTCTCCGGACAGAAGAGCCCTGAGGAACTCAAACAGGAAGTTACTACTCCAGGTGGAACAACAGAGGCAGGACTGAAGATCATGGATAAACAAAACATCCGGCAAATTCTGGTAGAAACTGTGGCTGCAGCTGCGGCACGCTCAAGAGAACTTATGAAATGAATGATATGGTCACAGGTTTTGCCCGTTACCTCCTCTTTTGTACACTCATCATAGCAGCCCTGTGCACTCCGGTATCTGCCGAAGCTTCAGAGATTCGGGAAAGTCGGCCATTTCTTGCTTCATCAATAAACAATACCAATCCATTTGTTGGCCAGGAGGTACTCTTGACCTACAGGCTTTTTTTCAAAGATGCCGCACCGACAATATCCAAAGAAGTATCCCCTTCGTTTCAGGGGGTATGGGCAAAGGAAACAAAACCGGAACGCTTTATCAAAAGCATCAATACAACGGTTAAGGGCGAACAGTTCAGAAGCGCGGTTGTCAAACAGTTCAGGCTGGTACCGATCCAGAATGGGAAAATCACTATTTCAGGATACAGCATGCTCTGCACTCGGCCAAACACTGCGGCGGACGGAAAACAGCTTTCTGAGATCCCGGCACGTATTACTGCGCCTGTCATTACCATCTCTGCTCGTGCGCTTCCCGAACCGGTGCCGGAAAATCTGTCCGGTGCTGTCGGTATCTTCTCCCTTAACCTGTTTGCTGACAAGCAAAATCTCAGAATTGGAGAACCATTAACAGTGAAACTCACCCTGAGCGGAACAGGAAGCCTGCTGACTCTTGAACTGCCCGACATTCCCCTTCCTGAAAGCTTTCGACATGATCTCCCGGAAAAAAAAATAACACTGAATAAAGAATCAGAAACGACATCCGGCACCATTTCAGCAACAATTATTGCCTGGCCTCAATCAGAGGGTGATTTTCAGATTCCGTCAATACCTCTCGTTGTTTTCAACCCTGAAACACAACAGTTCAGTACCCTGCATTCAAAACCGATCAGCATAACCGTCGCATCGGCAGCACAGGGAGCCAGTGAACATAGTGAAGAACCTCCCAACACCTCAACGGAAGAAAAGAGCATGATAAACCAGCTCTACTCAGCAATAGCATTACTTTTACTGATGACCGGCGCTGCAGTTGTCCTGGTCAGAAAAAAACGCCTTGACGATGCAAAAAAAATGGTTGCCAAGAACACGACAGCGCATCCTCCTGAAAGCAGAAAAGCTGCCAGAACTATGAAAGAGCAACTTTTCGTGTTACTTGAAGAGGCTGGAGTACAACGTCCCGGAGGAATGACAAGGAGAGAGTTGATCAATGCGCTGCAAGTGATCAAAATCACCGATGAAACTCGCCTGGAACTCCCTGAAGTGCTTGATACTCTGGATGGAATCCTGTACAGCCCTGCCGGAGAAAAAGAAAATCAAATGCCTGACGGGATTTCGGAAAAAGTCAACTCTCTGCTCCATGCATTGAAAAAGGCGGCTTCTTCCCGCTGAACAGGTGAAAATCTCAATCAATAAACAGAACTAAACCTGCAAGCCGAAAAGAGCAATTGCACGTTCAGGGTAATCAGTAATGATTCCATCGGCACCGATTTGCCTCATGGCAAGCATCTCTTCCGTTCGATTCACCGTCCAGGGTATCATCCTGATGCCCTGGTCATGGAGCGTATCCGTCATCTCTTGGTCAACAAGAGAGAAATGGGGGTTGACATAGCAGGGCAGAAAACCAGGATCCAGTAAAAATCGGTCTGGATTAATAGTGTGATCAATCAACAGGCCATAGCATAGCCGGGGGTTTAAACGCCATGCCTCACGAACTACACGGAAATCAAAAGACTGTATCCTGACACGCGACCATAAACCTGCTGCCTCAACAAGCTGGAGAACAAGCGCAGCATAACGATCCGGGGGGGGATGATAAAGCCCATCCTTATCAGACCATGATTTTATTTCAAGATTAAAGATCATTCTCTCCTTCATGCCCGCTGATGCCATATATGCATCTACTTCATGAAATACGCTGGAAAGAAGTGGCTTGAACGTTGGAAAATGCACCTGTCCGGGAAAAGATGGATGGGGCAGACCGCAGTCAAAAAGAGCGATATCGGCATACATCATATCATAGAGTATATAACGCTGCCTGTCCTCACTGCTCAGCGGATGACCCTCCGGATCAGCACAAAGAGGAGCGGAAAGCCAGGGATCATGAGACACGACGATCTGTAGATCTTTCGAAACAACAAGATCAAGCTCGAGAACTCTGATACCAAGTTCGGCGGCATGACAGAAAGCCTGAAGGGTGTTTTCGGGGAAAAGAGCTCTTGCCCCACGATGGGCTTGAATTTCAAAAGCCATACTGCATGTAAAAAAAGAGCGTAAAAAATAACCCTGTTGTCATATTGCGACAAGAATAATTGAACAGCAGGAACGTGATTGAACCGTTACAAAAGTTCAAACAAAACGTACGAGTTCAACCACTCCGGTAAAGCTTCATTACTGGCTGAAGATATTGAGAACAACTCCCTGTCTTGCCTGCTATGGGTTTCGTTTACCGGAAGTAACGCGAGATGCCTTGGAAAAAGACTTCTTTTTCGGTTTTCTTTTCTGCAGCTTGTTTCCATCCGCACTTTTCGAAGCGGGATGCTTGCCAGCACCGTTCACGCTGAAAAAATCGGAAGGATTTTTACTTCTGTTTTTGTTAAACCGGTTTTTGCGATACTTTTTTTCAAGGTCGGCATACGGACTGGGCGGGTCTGGAGAGGTATTGTGGTTATTAAAATTCGGCTCGTCAATTACCTCATCAACATCATCCAAAACCACGTCGGGATGAACTTTATTAAGCAAGTTTTTTCTATTTATGTTCAACAAATCAAGAGCACTCTTTTTTACTCAGGATTATTTCTGAAGGGGTTCTAATTTACAATTTTAGAATTAAAATGCAAGAAATACCGTCGCCATTCGACATGAGCAGAGCATCCGACAGACGTTTTTTACATTGCTTCTTGTCACATTAAGTCGTAAATTTGAAATAATTTCATAAAAAAACCGGAGCTCACAATGGATATTCGCAGATGGATTCTTGCATTTATTCTTCCCCCCGCCGCAGTTACGAACAAGGAGGCAGGAACGATTATGCTGACAGGGTTGCTGACGTTGCTTGGCTGGCTGCCCGGCGTTGCTTTTGCCGTTTTCATGATAACACAGGAAAAGCGCCAGGTAAAAGCCTGACACTCCATCATGAGGCTTCTGGTCGCCATTGACTTCTCTGAACTTGCCGACAGGATCATTGGTGAGGCTGAAAAACTTGCCAGGAACCTTTCGGCAAAAATATTTCTGCTGCATGTAATTCCACCTCCTTCTCCGATCATTGAGTTGCTTCCTGATGCAGAAACATTATTGCCTCCTGGGGAACCGCACGGAAAAGAGAGCGCTCTTCCCCTCTCCGATACTCCCGAGTCTGAAAAGCTGCTTGCCATTGCTGCAAAACTGCAGGAAAGCGGCATTGATACCACCGTCATCATTGCGCAAAACAACGAGGTTACTGCAATTATTGATGAGAGTGAAAAAAATGATGCGGATATGATCATGCTTGGATCTCACGGGCATGGTGCACTTTTTCACCTCCTTATCGGCAGCGTTTCAGAAGGAGTAATCCGGCAGGCATCCTGCCCGGTCATTATAGTCCCCGCAAAAAAGTGATGAAATGCCGCAATGCATGAGCCGACATGAAGGAAAAGCCGGCAACGAGAATAATGGTCGCTCCGGAAGCAATATCAAGCATGTAGGAGATCCAAAGCCCGCAAATGCTGAAGAGTGCTGACAGTACGACTGACTGAATCATCATTCCTGGCAGACTCCTGCTGAACATTCGAGCAATAGCTGCAGGAATGGTCAGAAGGGCAATAACCATCACAATGCCCACAACACGCATCATGACCACAACGGTCAGAGCAATCAGACAAAGCATCAGCAGGTAAAGAGCCATCGTGTTCAGTCCCGACACTGCTGCATACTCCTCATCAAACGAGATTGCAAGAAATTCCTTGCTGAGAAGCCATACCATGGCAATAATCAGGGTATCAAGCAGCATGATCATCCAGAGATCAAATGTTGGAACCGTCAGTATATTGCCAAAGAGATAGCTGAAAAGATCAGGAGCATAGCCAGGTTTAAGGCCGATACAGATAACCCCGACCGCCATACCGACCGCCCAGAAGGTTCCGATTGCGGAATCTTCGGCAACCTTTGCTTTTTTGCTCAACAAGCCGATAGCCAGTGCTGCCGCCAGACTGAACGGTATAACACCGAACAGAGGATTAATCCCGAGGTAGTAGCCGAGCCCAATGCCGCCGAATGCCGTATGGGCAATCCCTCCACTGATAAAACCAATTTTTTTAACCACGACGTATGTACCGATAATACCACAGGCAACACTGGAAAGAAGGGCGGCAAGGAAGGCGTTGCGCATGAACTCGAAAGCAAGGATCTCCTGAATCATAAGTTTATCGTGGTTCATGGGTTTGAGAAATCGGCTCTCCTTGAACAATCACATCAACCGGATAACGGTAGAGTTCTTCAAGTTTTTTTCTTCCCGGCGATGACCCCTCAAGCATGTCAAGTTTGCTGTTCAGACAGGCTATTCGGTTTACATGACGGCTTATAGTCCCGGTATCGTGACTGACAAGAATAATGGTGAGCTTTTCTTTCAACTGATCCAGCAGATCATAAATGGTGGTTTTCATCTGAGGATCAACACTTGCTGTAGGCTCGTCGAGCAGCAATAATTCAGGCTCTCCGGCAAGTGCCCGGGCAATAAGTGCCCGCTGCAGCTCACCTCCTGACAATGCCCCTATCCGGCGCTCCCTCAAAGGCTCAAGACCAGCCGTACGTATCGCCGAATCAGCTTTTTCTCTGTCAGCAGAGTTATAGTGCTGAAAAAGTTTTTTTTTCGACAATCTCCCCATCAGAACCAGGTCAATCACACTGATCGGAAAATCACGGTCAAAAAAAATCCGCTGCGGCACGTAACCGATGCGCCCCGGTGAACTGCCTGGATCCCTTCCGAAAACTGTGACTTTGCCGCCGGACGGTCTTTCCAGACCAAGCATCACCCTGAGCAGCGTGGTCTTGCCCCCGCCATTGGGACCCACTATCCCGAGAAAATCCCCTTTATAAACCGAAAAAGTCAGTTCGTCAAGCACGTTGACGCCTCCCAGGCTGACTGAAAGAGAGTCACATTCTATAACAAGTGCATTCATTGCATGCTGCTGATAAACGTTTCCGTGGCACGACGGAGGTTCCCCTGGTAATCAGCCGAGAGAGGATCAACACTGCGGGTTACCCCCCTGATTTCTGCTGCAATGGTTTCTGCCTGTGACGTGCTGAACTGGGGGGATACAAACACAACCCTGATGCGGTTCGCCCTGGCTTTTGCGATCACAAGCTGCATCTGACGGGGAGTCAGTGTCTTACCCTCCTCCTCAACCGCAATCTGTTCAAGCTGGAAAGCAGCGGCGTAATAACCCCATGCAGGATGAAAAACCAGAAATCTCCGATGTTTTATCCCTGCAAGGTCCTGACGAATCTCCCTGTCAAGAGTACGCAATTCAGCCACAAGCTTCTTCCTGTTTACCTCATAGGAACTCCGGTTAGCCGGATCGGCTTCTGCAAGAGAACGTGCAATATTATTTGCAATCACAATACCGTTCTCAGGAGAGAGCCAGTAATGAGGATCGAGGTGGCCGTGATGATTCCCGCTCTCGTCACCCTCATGCAGCAGGGGAATAAGAGGTACCCCAAGAGATGCATCACAGACCCTGAGCCCTGGATTGAGCGAAAGAAACCGCTGCATCCAGTCAAGTTCGAACGCCACTCCGGAACCGGCTTTTATAAAAAGTGCCGCATCACCAAGCCTTGCCATCTGCCGGGGCGATGGCTCATAACTGTGAGGATTTCCTCCGGGCGGGACCATTACCGATACAGCGGTATGCCGGCCGCCTATTCGTCCTGCGAAGTAGGAAAGTGGCTCGATGGAGGTAACAACCTGCAGTTTTCCCGTTTCGGACTGCTGAGCGCAACCGCAGAGAAAAAAAGTCAGCAACAGAACAGGAAATGCAAACCATCTTGTCTGTATATGGTTCATCCTGATGCCTCCGTTTCCTCTGATGCACAGGCAGCACAGATCCCCTTTAGCTGCACCACATGGCTCACAAGCCGGAATCCGTCAATCACCATACCCTTCTGATAGCCGCACGCATCCACCTGACCAATTTTTCCGCATGAGATACAAATAATGTGATGGTGATGATGCTCTTCCTGTTTCGACATGCAACAAAGTGCATAACTCCGTTCACGGCCAAAATTCACAACACGAAACAGTACCCCGCATTCCGCAAGTGTTTCAAGATTACGATAGACACCCGGCAGTCCGCACCGCCTGAACTGCAGCTTCAGCCTGTCCAGAACCTCCTGCGGAGAAAGAGGAGTGGATGCGGTCGAAAACAGGATAATCATCTCCCTGCGGCGGGGTGTGAGCTTCAGGCCCGCCTCCTTGATCAAGGTATAAGCTTCCTTCATATTCCAAACAGAAATAATTTCTGTTTAAAGATAGAAAAAAGAAATTTATCCTTAGTGATAAAAGAGAAAAAGGCGGCAACGGGAAACACAACGTTACCGCCAGAAACAGGAAATCAGGAAAGCCGGTTCAACGCACTGACAATAGCTTTGATCGAAGCAAGACTGATATTCGAGTCGATACCTGCACCGCAGGAAACACCGCCGTCAGCAGAGCCTATTTTAATATAGGCTATGGCAAGAGCTCCAGCGCTATGCCCGATCGCGTGCTCGGCGTACTCATCAACGCTGAACTCAAGACCACTTTCCCTTATAAATCCCTTGACAAACGCATCAAGAGGACCATTCCCGTGTGCCTTAAAGCTGAACTCCTTATCTTTCATCTGCACAACGCAACTGATGAGAGTAGCCTCTTCATCGTTGCGTTCAGGGTCATCATCATCCCAACTGATATGACACTTCTTAAGAGCCACAGGCTCCTTGAGTTTCACATACTCGGAATAAAACAGGTCATGAATCTGCTCTGTGGAAAGCTCAATACCGGTATTGTCCGCTACCGCCTGAACCGCTTCGGCAAAATCAGGCTGCATCCATTTCGGTATCTGAATCCCGAAATCCTTCTCCAGAACGTAGGCGACGCCACCTTTACCTGACTGGCTGTTGATGCGGACAATAGCCTCATAATTGCATCCGACATCCTGAGGGTCAATCGGCAGATAAGGAACCGCCCACAAACTGCCGGGCGACTTGGCATGAGCTTTCATTCCCTTGCTGATTGCATCCTGATGTGAACCGGAAAAAGCCGTATAGACCAACTCACCAGCATAGGGATGACGGGGATGAATATCCATACGGGTACATCGGCGGTAAACCTCCCGTATGCGGGGAAGATCGGAAAAATCCAGTTCAGGATCGATACCCTGACTGAACAGGTTCAGAGCCATGATCACGACATCCATATTGCCGCACCGTTCGCCGTTACCGAACAAAGCCCCCTCAACCCGATCTGCACCAGCCATGACGGCCAATTCGGCGGTAGCTACAGCTGTCCCTCGATCATTATGGGCATGAACACTGATCAAAACAGCATCCCTCGCCTTGATGTTGCGACAGAACCACTCAATGCGGTCAGCGTAAAGATTCGGTTGTGACATTTCAACTGTTGAAGGCAGGTTCAGGATAATTTTTTCATCCGCCGAAGCCCCCCAGGTATCCATAACCGCATGACAGACATCAAGTGCATAATCAAGCTCCGTACCAGTAAAACTTTCAGGGCTGTACTCGAAACGGATCCCTGCGTTGCCAGTCTCATCCTTCAGGCGGCGAACAAGAGCTGTGCCCTCTACAGCAATAGCCTTGATCTCCTCCCTGTTTTTGCGGAACACCACATCCCGCTGCAGGCTCGACGTTGAGTTATAGAGATGAACAATAGCATGTTTTGCGCCTTTTATGGAGTCAAAGGTTTTACGAATCAGGTGTTCCCGCGCCTGGGTCAGTACCTGTATAGTGACATCATCCGGAATCAGCTTCTCGTCAATCAATCTGCGTACAAACGCATACTCAGTGGCAGATGCTGATGGAAAGCCCACCTCGATCTCCTTGAACCCCACAGAGAGAAGAAGCTGGAACATGGATACCTTTTCCTCCACACTCATCGGTATCGGAAGCGCCTGGTTACCATCCCGGAGATCAACACTGCACCATATCGGCGCTTTTGTGATGCTCTTGTCAGGCCAGCTCCTTGCGGAAATTGCAACCGAAGGGTACGCTGCGTATTTGTGATACTTCATCTTTTTCATTGCACCTCTTCCTTTTTTATCTTTAAACGAAAAAAGCCACCAACCCTAAGAGGCTGGCGGCTTTAACAATGTTCTCTCTGGCTGATAAACGAACTAAAAGACACCTCCCCTCAGGAGCAGATTGCCCAAGGTTAGCAGAAGGTTGTTAATGTTCGTGATGCCCATGCAGGTATTCTTGTATTTGAACTGACCGATTTCATTATGATTTCAAAATAAAAAAATAACAGAAGCATACAATGGCGGGTATCAATTTTTTCTGATGCACGTGAATTTACGGGTTGAACAGAAGTGATGACAAGAGGGAAAAAACGCCTGAGTTCAACGCACCGATACCTGACTTCCGATGAATGGAATGAAACAAAAAAAGGAAGCACCTAATAAGTACTTCCTTTTTTGCTGCTCCGCGGGCAGGACTCGAACCTGCAACCCTGCGATTAACAGTCGCATGCTCTACCATTGAGCTACCACGGAATGCTTATCAGCAAAAGAGTTATTTTCACTGATGGGGTGATAATATACACCCGTTTTTCTAAAATACAAACCATCAGATACTTTTTTCAAGCATTTTGTTGAAAGTTGTACCGCCACCTCTTTTCATTTTCCATAATAATTTTTGTACATTGGTTCTCTTTTACTGAAAAGATGGTATATGCATAAAGAAAAATCGCTGATAGAGATCGCTCTGGGTGCTCTTGTTGAAGGAACCAATCAGTTCAATTTCACCTGTAAAGCCTCTGATTTCGAGGGTCGGCACTTAGCTGAGGCCGGTTTTACAAGAGAAATTGAGGTCAATGTGACAGCTGAAAAAAGTGAAGATGAGATCACCGTCACGATCAATACATCGACTCTGGCTGATTTTGCCTGCGACATCTGTCTGGCTCCGATCGCAAAAAAACTTGCCGGATCGCTCGTACTCTCTTATCTCTTCGGTACCGCTCTTGCTACTGATGATGAGGAAAATGAAGAGTACAGCCGCATAGACAGAGGTGCCGAGTCCATTGATATAACCGGAGATGTCTGTGACACCCTGCTGCTCTCGTTACCAATGAAGGTAACCTGTACGGATAACCCTGACTGCAGGATCTATGGCAGCACAGAAAGTATGGAAAATAATGAAGAGTCTCAGCCCGACAGCAACACGTCGTGGCAGGAGTCGCTTGATAAACTGAAAAACAAGTATCGTTAACCGAGTATAAAAGAGTACCGTCATGGCAAATCCTAAAGCCAAAATGTCGAAATCCCGCAGGGATAAAAGACGAGCCCAGTTCAATGCCCGCACCAAACCGGCAACCACAGTCAACTGTCCAAACTGCGGTGAGCCGACTCTTCCCCACCGTGCATGCCGCCATTGCGGTCACTACCGGGGCAGATGTGTCGTTAATAAACTGGCAAAGAGCTGATTAACTAAAACAAGACAAACACCCCATCATGTTGACCATTGTTGTTGACGCCATGGGCGGAGACCATGCTCCCGCCTGTGTGATCGAGGGAACTGTGCAGGCTTTGCAGGAAAGCGGAAACCGTTTTAAAATTGTGCTTATCGGCCAGTCGGACAAAGTTGAACCGCTGCTTGCCGCGCACGATATCAGTACGCTTAACCTGACCTTTCTGCATGCCCCCGAAGTGGTCACCATGGATGATATTCCAGCCATTGCCGTTAAAACCAAGCAGGAGTCATCGCTTGTCAATGGGCTGCAGCTCTGTAAGGCTAAACAGGCCGATGCCTTCGTCAGTGCGGGCAATACCGGAGCACAGATGGCCGCTTCGCTTTTTGTGCTTGGCAGGATTCCAGGGGTGCTTCGCCCGACCATTTATGCCTATTTCCCTCGTCTTGAAGAGGGTTTGACCAATATTGTTGATGTCGGAGCAAATGTTGACTGCAAACCTGAACATCTGGTCCAGTTTGCAGAAATGCTGACCATCTACCAGCGCTATGGCGCAGGAATAGAACAACCATTGACGGGGCTGCTTAATATCGGAGAAGAAGAGGGCAAGGGCTCGGAAATGCTCAAACAGGCTTACAGGCTTCTGAAAGAAGCTGACCAAGCAGGAAAAATAACATTTCTTGGAAACATAGAAGGACATGACATTCTGAAAGGAAAGGCAAGTATCGTGGTTTGCGACGGACTTGTCGGTAACACCATCCTGAAGTTCGGTGAAAGTATCCCGGAATTTCTGGGGACCCTTTTCAAGCGTTCACTCGACACACTGGTGACCTCTGGCAAGATGGACAAGGAGACCGCCACACTGACGACAGGTTTGTTCAGGGGTATGTTTGAACCTTTTGATGTCGAAAAATTCGGAGGCGTACCTTTCCTCGGCGTTGACGGCATCTCCATTGTAGGTCATGGGCGGTCATCTTCGAGAGCGATTAAAAACATGATCTACATGGCCGAGCACATGATCGAAAAACGAGTCAATGAACATATCGCCGAAGTCCTGTTCGAAAAGTAATACCGTTCTACCCGCACCCCTCTGCAGTAATGAGATAAAAACTGACCTGCAGGGCAACTTTTGTATTATCCTGCATGAAAAAACTGCATACAAAGCATGAAAGCTGCAATTACGGCGACAGCCAAATATTTACCTCCTGATATCCTGAGCAATCATGACCTTGAGCTCATGCTTGACACCAACGATGAGTGGATTCGTTCGAGAACAGGCATAAGCGAACGCAGGATACTCAAGGATCCCGAAAAGCCAACATCGTACATGTGCGGTGAGGTTGCACGGCAGCTTCTTGAAAAGAGGCAGATCAAGGCCAGTGAGATCGAGTTGATCATTGTTGCAACCATGACTCCTGACATGCTCTTCCCCTCCACGGCCTGTTTCACACAAAGCATCATCGGAGCAACCAATGCCTGGGCTTTTGACCTCAATGCCGCCTGTTCAGGCTTTCTCTACGCACTGAATGTCGCTTCACGCTTTATTGAAAGCGGAGCCCACAAGAAAGTCATGGTCATAGGTGCAGACAAAATGTCGTCGGTTATTGACTATACCGATCGCTCCACCGCGATCCTGTTCGGAGACGGTGCGGGTGGTGTAATCCTTGAACCTGCAAAAGAGGAGGGATATGGCATCCTCGATACGCGCCTTTACGCCGACGGTGCAAACGGCAAAGATCATCTTCTCATGACTGGCGGTGGCAGCCTGCATCCGGCAAGCCATGAGACGATAGAGAAAAAAATGCACTACATCTATCAGGACGGACGCCAGGTTTTCAAGGCCGCCGTCATTGCCATGGCAGAGGTTGCCGGTGAAATTATGAGCC